>JACAFE010000027.1 GCA_013388435.1 Nitrospirota bacterium
ATGAGTAGAGTCAACTGTAATATTTTGTAAGCCACTATAAACGATAGCTGCTTCTGCCTGTGTTGTGATTGCAAGGGCACCTGCAGCAAGTGAAGAATAACTTATAAGTTTTTTCTTTAATTCCTTGTTTTTCATGATTAATTCTCCTTTATTAAATTGTTAAAATTTTATCTGAAAAATCATTATTAGTCAATAAAAATATGTGAAAAAACAAAGAAATTTTTAGAAATCATGAAAAGGACAAAAGAATAGATATCTGCTTCACGCCTATTTAATGAAATCAATGTTTCAAGGCATCTCAGAACAGAAATTAAGGAACTTAAGAGTAAATGTCTCAATTTTGTTTATAATAATATATGCCAAAAAAATTATTGATTTTTCTTGCAGTACTTTCATTAATTACAGGCTTCCTTGGAGGTTTTCTTTACTGGACATTGTCTGACCTGCCCAATATAAAACTTCTTGAGGAATATACTCCCTTTGAATCTTCAAAAGTTTATTCAAGTGATGGAAAGCTTCTGGCTGAATTTTACCTTGAACGCAGGACATTCATCCCGCATTACCAGATACCTGATATTTTGAAAAAAGCTTTTATTTCAGTTGAGGATATACGTTTTTATAATCATCCCGGAGTTGATTTAATCGGCATACTTCGTGCTCTCTGGCATGATATAAAAGCAGGTGGTGTTGTTGAAGGAGGTAGCACTATTACACAGCAACTTGCGCGCATGTTGTTTCTTGCACCCGATAAAAGTATTAAAAGAAAGATAAAAGAAGCTGCAATTTCTATAAAAATAGAGAAGCAATATACAAAAGAAGAAATAATAGGCATGTATTTAAATCAAGCTTATTTTGGGACAAGGGCTTACGGTATAGAGGCTGCTGCACAAACATATTTCGGGAAATCAGTTCATGAACTTAATCTTGCAGAAGTAGCTTTGCTTGCTGCTTTGCCAAAAGCTCCTTCTTATTATTCACCTTTTAAAAATAGGGAAAAAGCGCTCGAGAGAAGGACTTTTGTACTAAAACAAATGCTTGAAAATAATTTCATTACACAACAGGAATATAATGAAGCGGTTAAGGTACCCCTGCCTGAAACTCCTCATTATAGAAAATATGATGCTCCTTATTTTATCGAGATGTTAAGACAGGAACTTGAAGCAAAATATGGGAATGAACTTTATACAGGCGGTCTTAAGATTATATCGACACTTGACTCAAGAATGCAGAGCATTGCTGAAGATGCAGTCAAAAAAGGAGTTGATCAGCTTATCAGAAGGGTACAGCCTCCTGTTGAGAGCGCATTAATTGCTATGGATATTAGAACGGGTTTTGTAAAAGCTATGGTAGGCGGGGTTGATTTCTGGAAAAACCAATATAATAGAGCAACACAGGCATTGAGACAACCCGGCTCTGCTTTTAAACCTTTTGTTTATATGGCAGCAATTGAAAATGGTATGACCGCTGATTCTGTAATCAATGACTCTCCGGTATCATTTGCAGGAGCAAGAGCAGGGCAGCGCTGGATTCCAACTAATTATGATGGTAAATATTATGGAGCTGTTACACTAAGAACAGCTCTCGCAAAATCACTAAACTGTGCAACAATAAGGCTTGCGGCAAATTTAGGAGTTGAAAATGTAATTGAAATTGCGCAGAGGCTTGGTATTAAAAGTAAACTTCAGCCATATCTGCCTATTGCAATAGGAGCATCTGATGTAACATTGCTTGAGATGGTGAAGGCTTACTCAACATTTGCAAATGGTTCTCAACCTGAACCCATATTTTTTGAAAGAATATTGAACCGAGATGGAGTGGTGATTGAAGAAGCGAAACCTTCTTTTGAAGAATTGCTTGCTGAAGAGGATGTTGAACAGATGAAAGAATTGCTGAAAGCAGTTATCAATGAAGGGACAGCCACAAGAGCAAGAGAGATAAAAAGAACAATTTATGGTAAAACAGGCACAACCAATAATTATACAGATGCCTGGTTTATAGGTTTTGATGATACCTTAGTAGCAGGAGTATGGGTTGGAAGAGATGATCATAAATCTCTCGGACCTGGTATGACAGGTTCTCAGGCTGCTCTACCGATATGGATTGAATTTATGAAAAAAGCGCCTTTACAAATTCTTCAGGATCAAAGTCCCTTAGATCTTCAATCCCCTCTCCAACCCCAATAAGTTTTACAGGAATTCCGAGGGTTTTATTTATTGCGAAAATAATTCCGCCTTTTGCAGTACCATCAAGTTTTGTAAGTACTATACCTGTAACATCAACGGCTTCCTTGAAATATTCTGCCTGACGTAAAGCATTTTGCCCGGTTGTTGCATCCACAACAAGCAATGTTTCCTGAGGAGCTTCGGGCATTGCTTTTTGTATAGATCTTTTAACCTTTTTAAGCTCTTCCATTAGATTGATTTTTGTATGAAGTCTTCCTGCAGTATCAATGATTACAACATCTATATTTCTGCTTTTTGCAGCCATAATTGCATCAAAAGCCACTGCAGCAGGGTCTGATCCCTGCTGGTGTTTTACAAATTGAGTATCAGCTCTTTTTGCCCATATTTCGAGCTGTTCTATTGCAGCTGCTCTAAAGGTATCTCCAGCTGCAAGAAGAACAGAAAGACCCTGGGAACGGAATCTGCTCGCAAGTTTTCCGATAGTTGTAGTCTTACCAACTCCATTAACACCGATGGCAAGGATAACAAAAGGCTTTGTGCTGCTTATGGTTAAAGGTGATGGAGAACCGAGCAGCGTTATCATTTCTTTTTTCAATAATTCTTTAACAGTATCAACATCTGCTGCTTCAGCTTTTTTTATTTTTTCTCGTAATCCCGACATTATTTCAGAAGCGGCTTTTGTGCCAACATCAGACATAATTAATGTTTCTTCAAGTTCTTCAAGTGCAGCTTCATCTATTTTCCTGCCAGTAAAAATTTGTTCAACTTTTTCAACAAATGCCTGCCTTGTTTTTGTAAGCTTTTCTTTTAATTTATCGAAAAAACCCATTAATCCTCCCGTTTCTTTAAGTATTGTCAAAACTTAACCACAGAGAACAAAGAGAAAAACTCTGTGCACTCTGTGGTTTCATATTATCTATTCTTTTTTCATGTAACTTTTGGCATCACGCTTTATAATCGATAAAATCCTTTGATTATTAATTCCCAGTATGCAAATTAAAATAAAAATTATTTGAAATAATAGAATTACTGAGAGAAAATTTGTTTTATAAGCTAAAAAATACTACAAGATAAAAGAACAATACTTATTTTAATTTTTTATTAACATTTTATCAATCAATTAATAGCTTTTTCTATCGCAATTATGATAAATTTAAATTTCAAATGCTATTAATGGAGGTGCTGGTTTAAATGTTAAAGAAAAAAGAAAAATATGTTGTCGCTGTAGTAGGAGCAACCGGAGCTGTTGGCAACGAGATGATTAAAACTCTCGAACAGAGAAAATTTCCAGTTGAAAGCCTCAGACTTTTTGCATCTGAAAGGTCTGAAGGTAAGAAACTTGAGTATAAAGATACTGAAATTGCAGTCGAAAAGCTGGATGAAAATTCTTTTAAGGGCATTGATATAGCTCTGTTTTCAGCAGGAGCAGAAAGATCTAAAATATGGGCGCCAATAGCTGCAAAATCAGGCTGTGTTGTTGTTGATAATTCAAGTCAATGGAGAATGGACCCTGAAATCCCTCTGGTTGTGCCTGAAGTTAATCCTGATGATCTGAAGTGGCACAAAGGAATTATCGCAAATCCAAATTGTTCCACTATTCAGATGGTTGTAGTGCTTAAACCAATACATGATGCTGTAAAGATAAAAAGAGTGGTTGTAACAACATTCCAGGCAGTTTCGGGAACAGGACAAAAAGCTATAGATGAGCTTTTACAGCAAACAACTGATTTGCTCAATTTCAGAGATGTGAAATGCAATGTATATCCACATCAGATTGCTTTTAATGTTCTGCCTCATATTGATAAATTTCTTGAAAATGGTTACACAAAAGAAGAAATGAAAATGGTTAATGAAACCAAAAAAATTATGGGTGACCGGTCGATAAAAGTTACAGCCACAACTGTACGCGTACCAGTTTTTAGAGGACATTCAGAGAGTCTTAATATCGAGACTGAAAAAAAGATAACTCCAAATGAGGTGAGAGCAATACTTTCTAAAGCTCCGGGTATAATTGTTTATGATGCTCCTGAAAAAAATATTTATCCTTTACCTCTCTATGCTGCAGGAAAAGATGAGACTTATGTCGGAAGAATAAGAGAGGATGATACCATTGAAAATGGAATTAATATGTGGATTGTATCTGATAATTTAAGAAAAGGCGCTGCATTAAATGCTGTTCAGATTGCTGAAAAATTAATTGAAATGGCTAACTAAAATAGGAAAGGAATAAAATATATAGCTTTGCGAAAGGTTGATTATATTTTATGCGGAGATTATATCCTGCCAATGGATGAATCTCTTCAGATTATTGAAAAAGGCGCGGTCTCTGTTGATGAAGGAAATGTTATTGAAACTGGTAATGAAGCTGAAATAACAAAGAAATATACCTCTGATAGAATAATAAAGTTAAATGATAGTGCTATCATGCCAGGGCTTATAAATACCCATACCCATGCTGCGATGGTTTATTTCAGGGGCATTGCTGATGACCTTCCACTTAATGAATGGCTTAATAACCATATCTGGCCTGCTGAAAATAAATGGCTCGGTAAGGAATTTATTAAAGATGCGATAGAACTTGCATGTCTTGAAATGTTAAAAGGTGGAATCACAACATTCAATGACATGTATTTCTTCAATGATCATGCTGCTGAATCATGTAAACATCTCGGCATGAGAGCTGTTCTCGGCTCAGGGATACTCGATTTCCCGAGTGTATCTGCAAAAACCACAGAAGAATACCTTGAAAATGCTATTCATTTTATTGATAAATGGAAAGATGACGAACTAATAACTCCATGTATTGCGCCACATGCAGTTTATACATGCGGTCCTGATACTCTTAAAAAATCAATGGAGATTGCGGAAAAACTCGATGTTCCTGTTCATATTCATCTTTCTGAAACAGAGTGGGAAGTTGGAGAAATTTTATCAAGATATAGAAAAAGGCCTGTTGAATATCTTGCTGAACTTGGTTTTTTAAACGAGAGAGTTCTTGCTGCTCATTGTATATGGCTTCACGATAATGAAATTGACCTTCTTGCAAAAAATAAAGTAGGAGTATCGCATTGTATGGAAAGTAACCTTAAACTCGCATCTGGTTTCGCACCAGTTGCTACCATGCTGTCTTCCGGTATTAAGGTTACTTTTGGTACAGATGGAGCAGCAAGTAATAATGACTTAAATATTTTTAGTGAGATGTCAACGACTGCCAAGGTTCATAAAGCACTATCCAATAATCCTACTATTCTGGATGCAAAAACAGTTGTGTTAATGGCAACACGTTGGGGCGCAGAAGTTCTTGGTCTTGGAGAAAAAATCGGCAGTCTTGAACCGGGAAAATCTGCTGATTTGATTGCATTGAACCTGAAAAAGCCTCATCTTACACCTATTTATAACATATATTCACATATTGTTTATGCTGCAATGGCATCGGATGTTGAATTTGTAATGGTTAATGGAAAAATTGTGATTGAAGGAAGAAAACCTGTTAACGCAGATGAGGATGAAATTCTATTTAAAGCAAAAAAATGGGGAGAAAGAATAAAAAATGTATAATGTCAGATTTCCCTTCTTCCTTCAAGGGCTTTGCCGAGAGTTACTTCATCGGCAAATTCTATATCACCTCCAATAGGCAATCCGTAAGCAATTCTTGTAACTTTTATATTGTAAGGTTTCAACACTTCTCTTATATACTGTGCAGTCATTTCACCTTTGGTATTTGGATTTGTAGCAATAATAATTTCCTGTACTGAATCACTACGTACTCTTTCAATAAGCTCATTTATCTTTAGTCTGTCGGGTGTAATACCGTCAATAGGTGAAAGGGCTCCAAGTAATACATGGTACAGACCATTAAAGACGCCTGAACGCTCTATAACTATAATATTGCTCGGCTCTTCAACGACACAAACCTTACTTGAATCTCTCGAATTATTTCTGCATATACTGCATATCTCTTCGTCAGTGATATTAAAGCAGTTTTTACAAAATCTTGCTTTTTCCTTAACTTCAAGAATTGCGTTTGCAATACTTTTTGCTTCTTCAGAAGGCATTGAAAGGATAAAAAAAGCAAGCCTCTGAGCTGTCTTTCTTCCTATGCCCGGAAGTTTTGAGAGTTCTTTAATAAGATTTTCAATAATTCCTTGTTCCATGCCTATTTTTTTTCTTTTGGAGGGTATTGTTCAAGGATTTTAGCAATAATTTTATTAATATCGTCAAAGTTCATTCCAGGATTCATAACGCCTGAAGCAACACCACGCCAGATTAATTCTTTCTTTTTAGCGTCAACAAAATCAATTATTATAGTGCCAACCTCATATTCATATGTATCGGTGCCGCGTCTGTAATCAATCGTGTCTTTTCCATAAGGATATGGAACATGACCAAAAGGATATGGTCCTACATGATAGTAATCCCTGTCTCTATAAGCATATCCCCATTCCTGAACATCAACCTTCTTTTCTTTGTCTCCGTGAAGTGCGATAAGTATGTCAGGATTTTTATCAGTCTGAATAAGTCCTTTTGCTTCAAGCTGTCTGTTTACAGCGAGCTTTATATGTTTTAAAGTAAGCTCGTTTTCAAATGTTTTCTCAGGCATGGACATCCAGTCATATTTTTTAATAAGCGCAAAATTAGCTTCTTGATCGAAGTCATAATATACATCTAAAGTAGCGCAACCTGTAAAAAATATAAGATAAAGAAAAATTAATATTGGATTTTTCATATAAAAACCTCCATTATTAAACAATAAACTATAGAGCTATATTTTTCAAGATAGCTTACATCAAAATATAAAAATAAAGCCATGTTCTTATGCTAAGGTAGTTTATTTTGTTTTATAAATTGAGTTATTGCCAGCATACAACCCCCTGACCCCCTTAACTTAGCGAAGAGCAAAGAGCGTTTATCAAATTTAATGCTTCGCATTGGAAGTGAGACCCGCTTTGCAGGTCTGGAATTGAGTGCCAAAAAATGGCACTGGAAGTTAGTCGCTCTGGCGACTGGAATTTATCAAACTGTTTTTTGCGTTATAGCGTTTATTGCG
>JACAFE010000035.1 GCA_013388435.1 Nitrospirota bacterium
TCAAATTTAATGCTTCGCATTGGAAGTGAGACCCGCTTTGCGGGTCTGGAATTGAGTGCCGAAAAACGGCACTGGAAGTTAGTCGCTCTGGCGACTGGAATTTATTAAACTGTTTATTACGTTTATAGCGTTCATTGCGTTATTGCGTTTATCAAATAGCAGAGAGCGAAAAGCTTATGGTTTGTGTCAAATAAATAATAACATGATAAAATGGCAATGGTTCAATTTATGAAACAAAATCACGGGTCTATTTATACTGAGGCTGAAGTCGAAGCGTAAGCCTCAGAGATAAAATATGCAACTACATCAAAATATAAAAATAAAGCCAAGTTCTTATACTAAGGTAGTTTATTTTGTTTCATAAATTGAATTATTGCCAATAAACAACCCCTTAATCCATCTTAACAAATGGGAATCTGGCAAATAGCAAAGAGCGAATAAAAAAGAGCAGGATTTAAATCCTGCTCTTTTATTTCCAGAGTAGCCTGATGAATTACTGAAGAAGTTTTCCGAATGGATTAACGAAGATAAGAATCAGGACTACGACGAGAGCATAAATTGCGAGGGACTCAATCATTGCAAGACCGATAATAAGAGTTGTGGTGATCTTACCAGATGCACCAGGATTTCTTGCAACGCCTTCGCAAGCACCTCCGAGACCGATACCCTGACCGATACCAGTGCCAAGTGCTGCAAGACCAATGCCGAGTCCGCAACCCAGAGCTGCCAGTGCATAGTAAAGGATGTTAGATGTACCTTTTGTTGCAGTGGCTGCTGCTGCGCCTTCTTCAGCAAAGGCTAAAGGAGCCATTAAGCATAAAACTGTTAGTGCGAGAAGAATTACTGCTGTTTTCTTCATACCAAAATCCTCCTTTCCTGAAATTTAGAAATTAATGTGCATGTTCAACTGCACCAGCTAAATACAATGTAGCTAATAAAGCAAAAACAAATGCCTGAACAACGCTTACGAGAACGCCAAGACATAGAATTACAGCTGGAGCTAATATTGGAGCAATTATGCCAAGCACTATAAGAATAATATGCTTACCTGTCATATTACCAAAAAGCCTGACGGTTAATGTTAAAGGTCTTGCTATATGTCCAATTACTTCAACGAAAAACATTAAAATCATAAGAGGAAGGGCGGCTAATGAACGAATAGGCCCTAAAAAATGATTAATATATGACGCACCGTGTACTCTAATCCCATAGAAGTGAGTTGCAAGAAATACTGGAATTGCCATTGCAGCGTTTGTATTTACATTTGCAGTCGCTCCTGCAAATCCAGGGACAAGACTCATGAAATTACAAATAAGAATGAAAATAAAAATAGTCATGATAAAGGGAAATAGTTGTCGACTCCAATGATGACCAATGTTTTCATCAACAAGCTTCCAGATGGCTTCTATCATAACCTCCATAAAGTTCTGAATGCCTCTGGGTATCAGTTGTATTGAACCTCTTACAACAAGAGCCAGGGCAATTAATAAGCCAGAAGCAAGGAAAGCATGTGATACATTGTGAGGGATAATCTCTTTGTTCACAATCAAGTCCATTAAAAGTACTTCTTCCATATCAGACCTCCTCTTAGAGATAAAAAATCGCTGTTATATTACATAACATTGTTTTAAAAAGTCAATATAATAATTAATCAAAATTCAGGTTTGTCTCTTTTTCTTTTATTTTTCTTACAGGCACGCCAACAGGCGCTAATTCTTTAGGTTCTGTTCCTTCCTTAAAATATTCTTTAATACCTGAAGATTCATCTCTTGCAAGTTTGCCTGTAGAAGGGTCAATTGTTACACTTATTATACCTTCAGGCACAGGAAATTCTTCGGATTCAAAAGAACTTATATATCCTTTCATAAAATTTACCCAGATAGGTGAAGCCGCGCGAGCTCCTGTTTCTTGATGACCGAGTGATTTCATATCATCAAATCCGACCCATACTGTTGTTGTAATACGTGAAGTATATCCAACAAACCATGCATCCCTGTATTCATTTGTTGTTCCAGTTTTTCCTGCAACAGGAACACCAAGTGCTTTTGCTCTCCAACCTGTGCCATATTTTACAACATCTTCCATCATGGAAGTGATTAAAAAAGCTGTTTGCTTGCTTATTACTTCTTCTGATTCTGGTTCATTGCTTTCAAGTATTCTTCCCTGTGAATCAGTAATATATTTTATGGCAATAGGTTTTATTTTTTCACCGCCATTAGCGAATACACAATAACAGAGCGCAAGATCAAAAGGAGTAATTGATAAAGAACCAAGAGCTATTGTTAAGTCGTGTGGCATATCACTTTCGATTCCTATAGTGCGCGCGAAATCTATAACTTTTTCAATCCCCATTTGTTCAACTAATCTGATGGTAACAATATTTCGTGAATATGTAAGCCCCTCTCTCAACGTTGTAGGGCCATAAAATTTATGATCAGCGTTTTCAGGTTTCCATTCTCCTTTTAAACCACCCGGATATGTTACCGGTTCGTCATTTATTATTGAGACAGGAGTAAATCCATTGTCCATTGCAGCAGCATAAATTATTGGTTTGAAAGCAGAGCCGGGTTGTCTTTTAGCAAGCACTGCTCTGTTATAGTCGCTTTTTATGAAATCATATCCACCGATTAAAGCTCTGATAAAACCAGTTTCGTGTTCTATTGCAACAAGTGCACCTTCAACCTGTGGGTCCTGTTCAAGATTAAGAAAGATTTTATTCCCTTTTAAATTTTTTATACTTACTTTTACAACATCCCCGGGTTTAAGGATTTGTTTTAGTGAAAATTTGCTAAGTGTTTTAACATTTCCCTTTGGTTCTATTATTCTTGATGCCCACATAGCATCCTGAAGTAAAAGTTTTCCAATTATTCCTCTTGTTTTAATAAGTGCTTCACTATCTGAAACAGAAAGTACCAGACCTGATGCTATTTCGCCAGTATTTGATATAGAAATAGGAGACTGTTCCTGTAAACGCAATTCTTTTTCAATATCTATATCTTCTTTATGATCAATAGGGCCGCGCCAGCCCCGTCTTTTATCAAGTTCTCTTAATCCTTCCTGAATAGCTCTTGCGGCGAGAGCCTGCGCTTTTCTATCGAGTGTTGTATAAACTCTTAAATTACCTTTATATACAGCATTTATTCCATATGTTTCTTCAAGATATTTTCTTATGTATTCAATAAAATAATTATTCGCCTCAATACCTTTTCTTTCTGTTGAAAGGTTAAGATTTTGGTGTTGCGCGACTTCTCTTTCATGCTTTTTAATATATCCTTCTTCCTCCATTCTCATTAACACGATTTGCTGACGTTCTTTTGCCTTAGAAATATCATTGAAAGGAGAAAATGTTGCAGGAGCTTTGACGAGTCCAGCAATTAATGCAGCCTCAGAAAGTGAAATATTTCTTACAGATTTCCCAAAATATATTCTTGAAGCCATCTCAACTCCATATGCTCCATGTCCGAAATAAACTTTGTTGAGATAAAGTTCAAGAATTTCATTTTTGTCGAGATTTTTCTCTAATTTAACAGCAAGAATGGCTTCCTTAAGTTTACGTTTAAAGGTTTTTTCAGGTGTAAGAAACATAACTTTTGTAAGTTGCTGAGTTATGGTACTGCCACCTTCTTTGAATCCAACATGAATAATATCTTTAATAATTGCTCTTAGAATTGCCCAATAGTCAATGCCTTTATGCTTCCAGAATCTTGAATCTTCAACAGCAATGATAGCATTAATCATATGTTCAGGAATTTGTTTTATCGGAACAAATATTCCTTTTTCAGCTTTAAGCTCTCCAATTAATACATCGTCATCAGCATAAATTTTAGTGCCAGATTCTGGTCTGTAATTTTTTATTTCTTCAATAGAAGGAATATCCCGCAGCACTGCAAGGTAAACACCTGTAGATATGCCTCCAAGAATAGAAATTAATGCGAGTATTATTAGAAATTTCCATTTCATTTCTGAATTATAACTTTGAGATGAAAGCTATGTCAAAAAATTGCTGAAAAAATATAAGGTATGAATGATTCTATAATTTTTATATTGCCTTATTTACAATAAGGTTAAGCATTATCTTCAACATCCCGGCTCACCAGGATGACCGCAACAACTTTTTAGCTTTATTATTTTAATTAAATTATTTTTTAAGAATAAATATATTTTTCTTTTTATTGGTATAGGCTGTTTTAGATTATTAAAAACAGTTTTTATATCTGGACGGCCTGAAGCACACATAGCACTATTCCTCTAATATTAAATCTTTAAAAATTCTTTTAAATACTGTAATGACAATTTTAGTTTATTATAGCATAGTTCATATTTTTTACTGATTTAAATTGAATATAACAGTCACTGAAATTCAGGAAATTCTTTATATTTTTGGTTATATTTTTTTGAATCAGTCACTTTTACAATAAACCTTTACAAGTTTTATATTTACTCGCAGACTTTGCAGTTTATCTTCTTGAAAACTTTTTAAAAAGCATTTTTTCAGTTATTATAAATTAAAGATGGTGGATAAAAGACGTGTTAGGTTATTGAGAAATGGTGAATTAACAAAAAATCCGGTTGTTCTCTGGATGAGCAGAGATCAGAGAACAAAAGATAACTGGTCTCTCCTTTTTGCTCAGGAAATAGCGATTAATCAGGGCGCACCTCTATCAGTTGTATTTTGCCTTGTTCCTAAATTTCTGAATGCTACTATTAGACAGTACGGTTTTATGATAAAGGGATTGCAGGAAGTCGAGCAAAATCTAATAGAAAAGAATATTCCTTTTTTTCTTCTTAAAGGAAATCCTGATGAAGAAATACCTGCATTCATAAAAAAACATAAAATTGGAACTTTAGTATCTGACTTTAATCCTCTGCGTATAAGTAAAGGATGGAAAGAGGGTGTAAGCAGAAATATTGATATTCCTTTTTATGAAGTGGATGCTCATAATATAATTCCCTGCTGGATGGCTTCTGCTAAACAGGAATATAGTGCCCGTACTTTAAGACCAAAAATTCATCTTTTATTGCCCGAGTTTTTAAAAGATTTTCCTTCTTTAAAAAAACATCCATATAATTGGAAAGAAAAAGCTGGAAAAACTGATTGGAGAGATTGTTGTAATCATCTCGAAATTGACCAGGCAGTCAGGGATATTGGGTGGATAAAACCCGGTGAAAAGGCAGCTTTTAATATTTTAAAGGAATTCATAAATAAAAGGCTTGATTCTTATTATAAACAAAGGAATGACCCTTCTGCTGATGTTCAATCTGATTTATCACCTTATATTCACTTTGGACATATCTCATCCCAGAGAACAGCTCTTGAAGTATTAAAATCTTCCGCAGAACATAGTTCGAAAGGTCCTTTTCTTGAAGAACTTATTGTACGTAAAGAACTTTCGGATAATTTCTGTTTTTATAACAAAGATTATGATAATTTTGAAGGATTTCCTGAATGGGCAAAAAAAACCTTAAACAAACACCGCAAAGATAAAAGGACTTATCTTTATACACTTGAGCAATTTGAAAATGCTCTGACACATGATGAACTCTGGAACGCTGCACAAATGGAAATGGTAAAAAGAGGAAAGATGCATGGATATATGAGAATGTACTGGGCAAAAAAGATACTTGAGTGGACAGAATCTCCGGAACAAGCGTTTGAGTTCGCAGTTTATTTAAATGATAGGTATGAACTTGATGGCAGAGACCCAAATGGTTACACAGGAATAGCATGGAGCATTGGCGGTGTTCATGACAGGGCATGGAATGAACGGCCGGTTTTTGGAAAGATACGTTATATGAGCTATAATGGTTGTAAGACAAAGTTTGATATAAAAAAGTATATAAAAAAAGTTCGGTCTTACGTCACCTGAATATTTTCATAATATCGCTGTACTTATTAATTCTTTATTGTTCGGGATTCCTGCTGGATAGTCAAAATAATTATAAACTAAACCCAAACAAATAAAGAGCGTTGACTTAAAATCATTCATAAGGGTAATATTTTTATATGCATCAACATTCAGATTATGTTCCCCTCCATCTGCATACTGAGTATAGCCTGCTTGATGGAGCAATCCGTATAAAGGAGCTTATAGAACAGGCAATAAATTATAAAATGCCTGCTGTTGCCATTACAGACCATGGAAATCTTTTTGGCGCTTTGGAATTTTATCGTCAGGCAACAGAAGCAGGTATAAAACCAATTATTGGCTGCGAAGTCTATGTGTCTCCTGGCAGTAGATTCGAAAAAAAACATGATAATGAAACAGACGAAGCATCTTTCCATCTTATACTTCTTGCAAAAGATAACAAAGGTTATAAGAATCTTGTTACACTTGTAACAAAAGCTTACATAGAAGGTTTTTATTACAAACCAAGAATAGATTTAGATCTGCTTGAGCAATACAGCGGCGGTCTTATTGCTCTGACATCCTGTCTTAAAGGGGAAATCCCGTTTTATCTTCAGAGAGGAATGTTTGATACTGCAAGACAAAAGGCAATTCATTATAAACATATACTTGGACCTGAAAATTTTTATATAGAACTTCAGGATAATGGTTTGCCAGAACAGTATGAAGTAAATAAAAAGCTTTTTGAACTTGCCCAGGATCTTCATATTAAAACAGTTGCTACCAATGACTGTCATTATTTAAGGCAGGAAGATGCAAGAGCTCATGAAGTTCTTTTGTGCATTCAAACAGGCACCACTATGTCAGATGCAAAAAGGATGAATTTTAAATCAGACGGTTTTTATTTTAAATCTCCGGAACAGATGAAGAAAGCTTTTAAAGATTTGCCAGAGACAATATTGAATTCGCGGGCGATTGCTGAAATGTGCAATGTTGAATTTGAACTCGGCAATATCCTTTTGCCTTTATATAAGCCTGAAGATGGTCAATCCCCGGATAAATTTCTTGAAAAACTTGCTTATGAAGGTTTGATAAAAAGAACAGGTGAAAATCCCGATGAAATTTATAAAGAAAGGCTCAAAAAGGAACTTGAAATTATAAAGAAAATGGGTTATTCATCTTATTTTTTAATAGTTTGGGATTTTATAAGTTACGCAAAAAGAAAGGGCATACCCGTTGGTCCGGGCAGAGGCTCTGCAGCAGGTAGTCTTGTATCATACTGCATAGGAATTACAGATATAGATCCGGTAAAATACAACCTTCTCTTTGAAAGATTTCTTAACCCTGAAAGAATAAGCATGCCTGATATTGATGTTGACTTCTGTAAGGACAGACGAGGTGAAGTTATTGATTATGTCTCGGAAAAATATGGTCAGGACCATGTTGCTCAAATTATTACATTTGGTACAATGGCAGCAAAAGCTGCTATACGAGATGTAGGCAGAGCTCTTGATTTCCCCTATAATGAAGTGGATAGAATCGCAAAATTAGTGCCTAACACTTTAAACATCACCATTCAAGAAGCATTAAACGCAGAACCTGAATTAAAAAAATTATATACGGGTAATCAAAAAATTCAGGAACTTATAGATATAGCAATGAGGCTTGAAGGTCTTAGCAGACACGCATCAACACACGCTGCCGGCGTGGTTATTTCTCCTTCACCTTTAACTGATTTCACTCCGCTATATAAAAATCCATCTGATGGCACTATAATGACGCAGTTTGATATGAATTCTATTGAAAAAATCGGACTTCTTAAATTTGATTTTCTTGGATTGAAAACTTTGACTATAATTGAGAAGACCCTTAAATATATAAAAGAAAATGGCAAAGAATTTACTCTAAATGATATTTCTCTTGATGATAAAGAAACATATGAACTACTAAGCTCGGGGAATACAACAGGGGTGTTTCAACTTGAAAGTGCTGGAATGAGAGATGTGCTTGTCAAAATGACACCTGATAGATTTGAAGATTTGATTGCAATTGTTGCTTTATATAGACCCGGACCAATTGGAAGCGGTATGATTGATGATTTCATCAGGAGGAAAAAAGGACTTACGCCTGTTAAAAATGATCTGCCACAATTGAAAGAAATTCTTGATGAGTCATACGGAATAATTCTTTATCAGGAACAGGTAATGAGAATAGCTAACAAACTTGCTAATTTCACGATGGGGCAGGCTGATATTTTAAGAAAAGCAATGGGCAAGAAAAAGCCTGATGAAATGGAAAAGCTTAAAGAGGTTTTTATCAGCGGAGCTGTTTCAAATGGAATTCCTGAGAAAAAAGCAAAAAAGGTTTTTGACCTAATGGAGCTTTTTGCAGAATATGGTTTTAATAAATCTCATTCTGCAGCATATGCGTATATAGCTTTTCAAACAGCTTATCTCAAAGCTCATTATCCTGTTGAATTTATGGCTGCAACATTAAGCGCTGATATGGATAATACTGATAAAATTGTTAAAACAATAACAGGTTGCAGAGAAATGGGTATAGAAATACTCCCGCCTGATATAAATCTTTCTGGTAAGGAATTCAGGGTAATTGGCAATTCTATAAGATTTGGACTTGAGGCAGTAAAAGGTGCGGGGTCCGCTGCAATTGAAAATATTATTGAAGCAAGGAAAAATGACGGACCTTTCAAATCAATTAGTGATTTTCTGCAAAGAGTTGATCAAAGAAAAGTAAATAAAAAAGTTATTGAAAGTTTAATCAAAGCAGGCGCATTTGATTCACTTAATATTACGAGACTAAAAGCCATGGAGTTTGCGAGCAATAATATGAATAACTCTGCCAGAGGACAGGCAAGTTTGCTTGGACAACAAAGTTTTTTAACCGAAGCATTTGAAGATTCTGAAATGGAACAAAAAGAATGGAGTAGGGAAGAAATCTTAAGAAATGAAAAAGAATCATTAGGTTTTTACATCTCAGGTCACCCGCTTACACAATATGATGCAATACTCAAAAGAATCGGTGCTGTTAAATCATCTAATTTGGATGATCTTCATGATAATTCCGAGGTTCAAGTAGCAGGGATATTAACCGCTATCCGTAAAATACAGACAAGATCGAAGTCAGAGATGATGGCTTATTGCACACTTGAAGATCCTGAAGGTCATGTTGAAATTATCGTATTTCCTGAACTTTTCAGAAAAAGTTTAAATATCCTTCAAAAAGATACACCACTTATAGTAAAAGGGACTGTTGACAGAACAGAAAAAGGAATAAAAATAAAAGCAACTTATATAAATAACTTAGATGCTTTTAATGAAGAATTAGATCATAGGATTGAGATAAATGTAAAATTTCCTCTTAAAAATAATTCTGATATGCTTTCTCTTAAATCTATTTTTGAATCTGATTCAAAAGGCAGGTATCCAGTTTTTCTTCGCTTGTTTTATAAAGATACAGAGTTGCTTATACAAACTGACTATAAGATGTCAGGAGAGGAAACTGTATTGAAAAAAATTGAAGAGATAACAGGAAAAGGAGCGGTTATACTGCAGTGATACGCTATTATTTAGAATTTGAAAAACCTCTTGAAGAGCTTGAAACAAAGATTGACGAGTTAAAGAGAATTTCTGACGGCAAGGATATAGATATTTCAGAGGATATAAAAAAGCTCGAGAAAAAGGTTCAGAATATGAGGTCTGAAATTTTCTCATCTTTAACTCCATGGCAAAAAACACTTATAGCAAGACATCCTGACAGACCTTATACTCTTGATTACATAAAAATGATTGCAACAGATTTCATAGAAATACATGGAGATAGAAAATTTTCAGACGATCCTGCTATAGTTGCAGGAATCGCAAAAATTAAAGAAATTCCAGTGGTAATCGTTGGACATCAAAAGGGAAGGGGCACAAAAGAGAGAATATTCCGCAATTTTGGTCAACCACATCCAGAAGGTTACAGGAAAGCTTTACGTGTAATGCAACTCGCTGAAAGATTTAAAAAGCCTGTAATAACTTTTATTGACACACCGGGCGCGTATCCCGGAATAGGTGCTGAAGAAAGAGGACAGGCAGAGGCAATTGCAGTAAATCTTATGGAAATGGCAAGGTTGAAAACACCGATAATTTCTATAGTTATTGGCGAAGGTGGCAGTGGCGGCGCTCTTGCTCTTAGTGTAGCTGATAGGCTTTTTATGCTCGAACATTCTTGTTACTCTGTTATTTCTCCAGAAGGCTGTGCCGCTATACTATGGAAAAAAGAAAGCAATGAACTAAAAACAAATGATTTTTCAAAGGCAGCAGAAGCATTAAGGCTTACTTCTCAGGATTTGCTCGATTTTAAAATTATTGATGGAATAATTCCAGAACCATTGGGAGGAGCTCATAGGGAACCTGAATCAATTGCAAAGTCAGTTACAGATGTTATAGTTTCTACTATTGATGAACTGCGTTCTAAATCAATAAATAAACTTCTCGAGGAAAGGTACCGAAGATACAGAAAAATCGGCAGTTTTTTTGAGACAAAAAAATAATTTATTTTTTGTTTATTACAGCAGTCAGTCCATAATTATGCAGAAAAATTTTTAAGCATTGTTTATCCCAGAAAATCATGAATTTTTCACCTTCAGGGTCAGGCGCCAATACATCATTTTCTGTAAGCTTTGCAGGTACTATGTAAATACCGTTTTTCTCTTTAACAGATATTTCTTTTTTCTGTCCCATTTTTTGCCTCTACAAATTAGAATGCAAAAAAAATGCCTGATAAGTTATGAATCTGTATAATTTCGGAAATTAAATAAAAACAATAAGTTATATGAAATTAAGTTAAGTCGTTTATAAATTAAAGATGTAATTATTGCCAGAATATGTTAAATTTAAATAAAGTATTACATAGATTACATAACATTGAGTGGTATGAAAATCTATCTCCAAAAATGTTGTCAAAGGAGGTATAAATGGGTATAGTTTTTATAGATACTAGCGGATTAAAATGTCCGCAACCAATTCTAAAGATAGCAGCTAAATCTCCTGACATGCAACCCGGAGATATTCTTGAGGTACTCGGAGATTGTCCTACATTTGAAAGAGATATAAAAGCATGGTGCAAACGTCTGAAAAAAACCTTATTATTTATTAGAGATGAAGGTTCAAATAAAAAGAGATGTCAGATTAAGTTTTAAGTTCTTTTTGCATCAAATTCTCATTGTGAGACATGTTGTTTAATCATTGAGAAATTAATAATTTTCCTGTCAGGTTTATGTCTTTTTATTTAAAGAACATACTATTGGTTAAATTTCAGTTTGTAATATATAAATCTTAAAAAAACAATAGGTTATAATTTTAAATTATTGAGGATAATTATTTATCAATAAGAATCACCTATAAATAATTAAATATTGAAAATCTGGCATCATAATTGCAAAAATAAAATTAGATGCATTTTAAAGTGAGCTTGAAGCTGCCGCTTAGCGACCTTGAGCGGATTGAATTGAAAATCAAGGCTGAAAGGGAAGGTCTTTCGTAAGAACTATCGTACAGATAGTGGCAAAAGGGCTTCAAGCTCACTTTTATTTTCCGGGTAAAGATATTGTTGTGGATTTTCATATCCGGGTTGTGGTCAAATATAAATATCATTAAAAATATTTTTGTGATATGGAAATAAAGATCCCTGATATTCCTTCAAAACCCGGTATTTACATGTTTAAGAATGCCCGAGAACAAGTGCTTTATGTTGGTAAAGCAAAGAATCTCAGAAACAGAATCAAAAGCTATTTCAATAAATCTTCATCTTTGGATTCAAGAAAATTATCTCTGGTAAAAGAAACAAAAGATATAAGTTATATTGTAACTGACAATGAGCTTGAAGCATTTGTGCTCGAAGCAAATTTGATAAAACAGTATAAACCCAAATTCAATATTGTCCTCAGAGATGATAAGAACTATCCTTATATAAAGCTTACAATAAATGAAGAATGGCCACGTCTTGAGGTTGTAAGGCGATTTGTAAGAGATGGCGCTCTATATTTTGGTCCTTATGTTCCTGCCGGGGCAATGCGGGACACTATTGATTTCATAAGGAAGAACTTTCAAATAAGGGATTGCTCGATTGATTTCAAAGATAATATTAAGCCATGTCTTCAATATCAGATTGGAAGATGTTCTGCCCCATGTGCGGGAATGATAACAAAGAGCGAATATATGAAAACAATAAACAATGTGAAGTTATTTCTTAATGGAGAAAAGAAAAGCCTTATAAGAAATCTTAGAAAAAAGATGATCGAGCTTTCAGGGCAGATGAGATTTGAGGAAGCAGCGATTATAAGGGATAAAATCAATTCAATTGAGAAAACATGGGAATCCCAGAAGATTGTCTCATCCGAAATGGAAGATAACGATATTATTGGCATTTATAAGGGTGAAAATGCTACAGCATTCAAAGTATTGTTTCTTAGAAAAGGGCTGATAATTGGTTCCAAAGATTATTTTATCAGAGGCTCACAAAGTTTAAACGATAAAGAATTAATTCAATCATTTATTGTTCAGTTTTATTCAAAAGATATTCTTCCGTCAAAAGAAATTATAGTTGAAGTCCTTCCTGAAGATGTTAAGTCCATAGAAAAATGGCTTACATCTAAAAGCGGAGAGAATGTAAAAATTATCACGCCTGATTCGGATAGAAAAAAAGAACTACTTAAAATGGCATCGGAGAATGCAAAGTATCTTCTTGGTTCAAAATCAGGCTATAAAGTTGAGCAGACATTGCAGGAGTTGATGAGAAGATTAAACATTGCTGAGATGCCTGAATATATTGGCGCTTTTGACATATCAAATATTTCTGGGACCGAAGCTGTTGGTTCTTTTATTGTATGGTCTAAGGGAGAATTTGTAAAAAAAATGTATAGAAGACTTAAGATAAAAACAGTTCATCGGGCAGATGATTATGCTATGATGAGAGAAGCTGTGGGAAGGATAATAAATAATCTTGAAGGTAATGTCCCTGGTTTAATAATAATAGATGGTGGTAGAGGACATCTTGAGACAGCTTGTATGGTTTTTGAAGAGCATAAGGATATTTTGAAGAAAAAGCCATTAATTATAAGTATTGCCAAAAAACCTGACAGAGTATTCCTGTCATCTTCGGACGTTGTGATTAATCTTGAAGACAGAAGCCCGTCTTCTTTGCTTTTGAAAAGTATAAGAGATGAAGCACACAGGTTTGCTATAAGCTATCATAGAAAGCTAAGGGGAGAGGAGATGTTACGTTCTCCTCTGGAACGTATTAAAGGTATTGGTAAAAAAAGACGGCTTGAACTTTTAAAGGTTTTTGGTAGTATAAAGAGAATAAGAGATGCAAGTATTGAAGAAATCGCTAATTTGAAAGGATTTAACAGGAAACTCGCTGAAGAAATAAAACAATATATCGGGAGGAAAGAATGAGAAAAATTATATTTACAATAATGTTCCTTTTTATTCCTGCTTTTATATTTGCGGATTATACAGTAATTATGAAAAATGGTACAGAACTTACAGGTATAAAATCCTATACTGAAAAAGGTGATGAAATATATTTTTATCTTGAAAAAGGCTATATGATTTTCCCTAAAAAGGATATCATTGGAATCGAGGGATTCGAGGCAGCTGAAACCGAGGAATCTGAAATTAAAACAGATTCGGAAAAAACAGAAGATAAGGATACAGGAGTTTCTCGAAGAACCCCTGTAACTCAAGAACAATCAGAAAAAAAGACAGAAGAAATTGGAAAAACAAGATTGAATGAATTGACAAATGAATATAAAAGTATAATGTCTGAAATTAGATCACTTGAAGCGAGGGAAAATAGTCTTGTTAACCAGATCAATGAAAAATCTTCAAAGCGCTTCAACTATAATAAGATTCAGCTTATTCAGCTTGAGAAGGAAATAGAACCATTGAATAATGAACTTAAAGAAGTGAAGCAGAAGAAAGCTGAACTTGTGGAACGAAAAAAGAATATAGAAAATGAATTGCAGGAGATAAAATGAGAATATTGGTTTCCGGTTCACTTGCATATGACAGAATCATGGATTTTCCCGGACGATTTTCTGATTATATTCTGCCTGATAAGATTCATGTATTGAATGTCTGCTTCAATGTTAACGGACTTGTTGAGAAATTTGGCGGCACCGCAGGAAATATTGCCTATACTCTTAATTTGTTAAAAGAGAAGCCATTTATAATTGCTACTATTGGTAGAGATTATCATAATTATTTTAAATGGCTTAAAAAAAACGATATTGCAGTAGATGGCATTAAGATTATTGAAAATGAATTTACTGCAGGAGCTTACATAACAACAGATATAGCAGACAATCAGATAACGGGTTTTAATCCCGGAGCAATGAAATATCCTTCTCATTTTAATATTAAAAATAATAGTGCTGACAATTCACTCGCAATTATTGCTCCAGGCAATATTGATGACATGGTAACCTATGCAAAACAGTGCAGGGATATTGGTATCCCATTCATTTGCGACCCTGGTCAATCTCTTTCGAAATGGAATGAAGTTGAATTAAAAGAATGGCTTAAAGGGTCTTTCATTCTTATAACAAATGACTATGAGCTTGAAATTGTAATGAAGATTACAAAACTTGATAAAGAGGGCTTATTAAATTTAACGTCTGTAATTATTACAACACATGGTGAAAATGGCTCTATCATTTTAACAAAAGATTCTGAGATAAATATACCACCTGCAAAAGTTCAAAAAGTTGTTGACCCAACAGGTGCTGGTGATGCATATAGAGCTGGGTTGATTAAAGGAATTGTCTCAGGAAAAAGCATAGAAATTTCTGCTAAGATCGGAGCTGTGGCAGCTGTTTTTGCTATAGAAAAATATGGTACTCAGGAGCATTATTTTACATATGAAGAATTTACTAAGCGTTATAAATATAATTTCGGCGAATTATAAAATTATTTATAGCTTTTAAATGATTAACGAATCCTCCATAAAATCTTATTTTAAAAAACATTTCAAAGAAGTTCGTCAAATAAATATCCGAAAACTTGGTTCAGGAGTTCAGGGTTCGGGATTCTTAATTGAAATTAAAATGAAGGATGGAGAACATTCATACGTTATAAAAACCCTTAACTCTGAAGGATTAGGACATGATTATCCATCTGATAGGGCTTCAGTATTTTTGCTTGACCTCGATGAATTTAAAAATCTTCCAAAACATGTGAAAGCAATTGATGTTCTTGCTGAAATGCCAGATGGAAGCATTAAATCGATTGGAGGCGGGAAAGAATATTATTTATTAATGGAAAGGG
The DNA here is from genome assembly GCA_013388435.1 of Nitrospirota bacterium. GTDB lineage: Bacteria > Nitrospirota > Thermodesulfovibrionia > Thermodesulfovibrionales > SM23-35 > DYFC01. The sequence continues at coordinate 15,179 of JACAFE010000035.1, forward strand.
CTGACGGAACTGATTATTTTAATGATTTAAGAAGGTTTTCAGAAAAAAACGAATTGGATGAAATAGATATTGAAAAGATAAAGGCGATGGCAGGCTATCTTGCTGATATTCATTCTGAAAAAAAAGAATCAAAAACACTTTACTGGAGAAAACTCAGGGATACTGTAGGGCATGGTGAATGCATGATGGGTGTTTTTGATTCATATCCGGATGGAGTTTTGAAATATACTGAGATGGCTGAAATTATAAAAAAATCTGTTGATTGGATAGCAAAGCTTAAGCCTTTTCACAGAAGACTTTCACGTATACACGGGGATTTTCATCCCGGGAATATCTGGTTCATTAAGAACAAAAAATCAGCGGATTTTATATTACTTGATAGAAGCAGAGGACCATGGGGTGAACCTGCTGATGATGTAACAGCTTTAAGCATAAATTACATTTTTTTTTCAATAATGAATCATAATGAACTTAAAGGAGCTTATTATCAAGGCTTGAAAATGTTTTTTGATGAATACATCAGAGCGTCGGGAGATAAGGAAATAATCTCAGTAGTAGCTCTATTTTTTGCATTCAGGGGAGTTGTTGTTGCTAATCCTTTATTTTATCCTGAACTTTCATTATCGCAGAGAAGTCTTATTTTTAATTTTGTGCATAATGTTCTTGATGGTGAAAAATTTGACTATGAAAAGGCTCAGGAGTACTTAAAGTAAAATTTTGAGCAATCTGGCTTAAACATTCATATCAAATACTGTCTCGAAATTCTTAACTTTTTTCCTCAGTAATTCTTCGCTTTTACGCAAAGCTTCAATAGACTGTTTTCTCTCAGTAATATCTAAAACAGACGCGACTCTTTTTTTCCCATCTGAAAGTAAATCAATCATAATAAGAATATCTTTAATTTTTCCGTTTTTATCATAAAACTGGGATTCATAACTTCTCGGAGCAATATCAGGTTCTATACTACGTAAACGGTGGTATTCTTTCATTCTGTCAATTTCATGTTCAGGAACAAATTCGGTCCATTTCTTTTTATTTTCAACCTCTTTTTTTGAGTATCCAGAAAGTTTTTCAGCTTCATGATTCATCAGCCGAATTGTCATATCTTCATCAATAATAATTGTCGGTACAGCCATTTTATTAAAAATATCCCGATAGAATTTGTAAGAATCAGAGTATTTATTATTGGAATGAGTGGGTTTTTTGGTTCTGCTTTTAATCTTATTTTTTGATTCTGTGTTTTTAGAATTTTTATTGTTAGAAAGTCTTGTATTTTTTGAAATTTTATTCATAAAAGAACACCATTTATTGATTGCTAAATATTTTGATTTAGTATATAACAAAATCGTAAAAAAGTTAACCTGAATAATACAGGCATTGCTCTTCGCTATTTGCTTTCAGCCTTGTTGTTTACGCTTTGCGCTGTTCGGTTTTAATTAAACGCTATAACGCTATAAACGCTATAAACGCTATAACGCAACGAACGCAACAAACGCAATGAACGCTATAAACGCTATAAACAGTTTAATAAATTCCAGTCGCCAGAGCGACTAACTTCCAGTGCCGTTTTTCGGCA
>JACAFE010000074.1 GCA_013388435.1 Nitrospirota bacterium
AACATTGATTGCTTCGCTACTGCTCTACGCTCTGTGCTCTTCGCTTGATCCGTCCGACTTGCATGTGTTAGGCACGCCGCCAGCGTTCGTTCTGAGCCAGGATCAAACTCTCATTAAAAACTCAAAACTATTAACGTGGCCCTGCTTTTTAGTTTTCAAAGAACAACTTAAATAATTAAAAATATGTTTTCAATTATTTAAGAAAAATTTAGGCTATACTAAAACTGACAGCATAGCCTTTTAATTTTCAAACAACCTATAATTAAGATTAAGATAATAATTCTATAGTATTACCCTTTCTCTTAACCCCTTAATTATAGAATAGCATTTTTTTTTAGTTAGTCAATACTAAAAAATTAAAAGAAATTAGAAAAAACAACAAAATAATCACTGTTTTTTCATAATAATTCAAAAATTCTCTGTTTTTTATTATTTTTTAGAAAATAAAAAGCCTTTTAGTAAAATTTTTTTTACCAAAATGTTATTTGCTTAATTTCTTTAATAGATTATACTTGAAAACTAAAAAAATTATCAATCTTTTCTTTACCAATAGTTGTTTCAGGACCATGACCTGGCATAATTATTGTTTTCTCAGGAAGTTCCATAAGATATTTAAAAGATTTTTTCAGTTTTTCGATATTTCCACCAGGTAGGTCTGTTCTTCCTACAGAGCCATAAAATAATGTATCACCAGAAAATAATATGCCTCCGCTCAAAATGCATAATCCTCCCGGACTATGTCCCGGAGTATGCAGTATTTTAAATTCAATTTTTCCGATTGTGAGAATATCCCCGTCTGAAACAAATATATCTGGTTCAGGCAAAGGTTCAATTTCAAATCCCCACATTAGTCCCTGCTTCTGTATGTTATTATACAAATCAAGATCATCTTTATGAATAACAACACTTGCTCCTGTTGCTTCTTTAATATCAGATAGCACTGCTATATGATCAAAATGGCAATGTGTACAAATAATGTATTTCAGGATTAAATTATTCCCTTTGATGTAATCGATAAGCAAATCCGGTTCATCACCGGGGTCTATAATTAAAGCTTCTTTCGAACCTGCATCCGAAACAATATAACAATTAGTTTCAAGTGGACCAACGGTAAATTTCTCTATTAACATTTATCCCCCTTAAATTATTTTTTTACACGTTTTTTAATAATATCATATAAATAATAAAATTCATCACTTTTAAATAAACGGGTTATTATTAAATAAATTATAAAGCAAATGAAAACTGTACTGAGCAATAATAAGCTTTTTACCAAAGTATCGCCAGTGGTTTTCCATAAATCTCCATGAAGCAGCATCCAGCCTATCAACCCCATTACAAAAGAAGCAAAAATGGATTTAATAAATGAGAGAAGTATTCTCTTCCATTCAATTCTGCCAAGTTTTTTATTTAATAAATAAGATAGAACCGAGATATTAACCCATGATGCTAATGAATTTGCCAAAGCAAGTCCCTTATAACTGAGAAAGTTCATCAAAACAACACTTAATAAAATATTCACCGATACAGAAAGAACTGCAACCTTAACCGGTGTTTTAGTATCCTGCATTGAATAAAAACAGGAGGTGGTTACTCTTACACCGACGATTGACCATATTCCGAGCGAATAGAAAATAAGAGCATAAGAAGTCCCTAATGTTGCGGTATAATCAAATTGTCCTCTCTGAAAAAGTAAATTCACTATTGGTTCATTAAGAGCAATCAATCCTGACATAGCCGGGATTGTAATAAAAAAAAGCAGTCTTAATGAGAAAGAGAAATCATCTCTAAGTTTTTTGTAATCTCCTTTTACAGAATGTTCAGACAGAGTAGGAAGGACTGCCATTCCCATGGCAACTCCGAAAATCCCTATTGGAAATTGGATTAATCTCATTGAGTAATATAGATATGTGATACTTCCTTCTGAAAGATAAGAAGCAAGAATAGTGCTCACAAAAATATTAATCTGGGCAACAGCCATTCCCGCTGTTGCAGGCAGTATTAACAAAGCCATTTTTTTCAAACCCGGATTCTTAAAATCAAAATTAAACTTAAGTGAATATCCATTCTTTAAAAAAGAAGGTATCTGGAACGCAAACTGAACAAAACCACCGAAAGCAACTCCTATTGCAACAGCAATAATTGGTTGAGTCATTCTTCCAACAAGCAATAATACAATAATTATTATTGTTATATTCAACATTGCTGGCGCTAATGTAGGAATAAAAAACACACGTTTAGTATTCAATGCGCCCATTACCAGAGATGCCAAACTTATAAATAATAAGAATGGCAGCATGATTCTTGTAAGTGTTACTGTTAAATTAAATTTACTGGCAATAGGAATAAAACCAGGAGCTATAATTGAGACAATTGTTGGTGAGAAAATAATTCCAGTAAAGCATATGAGACCGACAAAAACTAAAATGAAAGTAAAAGTTGTTCTAACAAGACGTTTTGCTTCTTCATCACCATGTTTTGTATGATATTCTGTTAGAACAGGGATAAAAGCTGAAGACATTGAACCTTCAGCAAATAATTCCCTTAATAGATTAGGTATTCTAAATGCTACAAAAAAGGCATCAGCAGTTCCAGTCGCGCCGAAAATTCCTGCAAGAATCATGTCTTTTATATAGCCAAGAATACGACTTATGAAGGTTGCTATGGACATAAGTCCTGCTGCTCTGACTATATGTCCTTTTCTATCAACAGGTGTCATCAATTATATTATCTTTAAAGGGTGTCCTTAATTTTTCTTATGCATTCAGTTTCACCCATAATTATAAAAGCATCCTCTGAGTTAATTACTTCTTCTTCAGAAGGATTGAATAAATATTTATAGCCTTTTCTTAATGCTAAAACAACTACATCTCTCTGACCATAAAGAACTGCTTTCCTCATTTTTGCTCTGATTCTCTCTCTTTTGCTTTTAAAATTTTCTCATTTTATAAAAACACCTATCAATAAAAAGAAAGCTATTAAAACTCTCTTGCTTTTTATTATGAGGATTATAGCAGAAAAAAGGCATAAAATTATAAATTATCATTGAAATATAATTAATACAAATAATCCAGACATTGCCTGATTTTTTATTTAATCCGCCAAAGGCGGGTAAACCCGATGATATTTTAATTTTATGAAAAAAGGATATTTGACAATAACTCAATTTATGATACAAAATCACGGGTCTCTTTATACTGAGGCTGAAGTCGAAGCGTAAGCCTCAGAGATAAATAGGCGACTACATCAAAATATAAATAAAGCCATGTTCCTATAGTAAGATAGTTTATTTTGTTTCATAAATTGAGTTATTGCCATTATTGTCTTTATTTCTTTTGTTTTACACTGTTCCAATATTTTCATTGACAACATTCTGTCTATTGAATTAAACTGAACATAGGTTCATATGAACAAGCGTTCAGGTTTAGAAACAAAAAAATGTATACTTGCAGCATCAATGGATGTCTTCTCCCGCAAAGGATATACTGCGTCAAGTATAAGGGAAATTGCAAAGGCTGCTAAAATAAGCATCGGAACTGTTTATATTTATTTTAAAAACAAGGAAGAACTTTATCAAAATCTTATAGAAAACAAAAAGCAGGAACTTACAGAAAAAATCGGATACATCTTTCTTGAAAAAAAATCAGCCAGGGAAGCTTTAAAGGATTTTATCAGGATTCATCTTGAATATGCTGTCAAACACAAAGAATTTATTTTGTTACATATCAGGGAACATGGATTCTCTTTCGGGATAGAAAAGAAAAGGGCATTTTTTAACCAGCAGATTGAGATTATAGAAAAAATAATAAAAAAAGGCATTGATTCTGGTGAGTTCAGAAAATCTGATCCGGGGAATACTGCCAGGATTATAATGGGAACGATAAGAGGAATAATTCTGACAATAGCTCTGGATAATGTTAATGTAAGACCGAAAGAGTTAAGCAATTTTATTTTATGTGCACTTCTAAAGGATAAACAAGTAAAAAATAATATTCCTTAAAAGAGGTTTATAAAATGCAAAGATTATTGCAAAAGAGTTTACATCTAATTATGGTATTATCGATTTTACTTATATCTCTGCCTTCCTGTAAAAGCAAGCAGCCTCCACCAAAAAAACCCCCTGTGCCAGTTACTGCATCCTATGTAGAAAAAAAGTCAATGCCTGTTTATATAAAAGCAATAGGAAATGTTGAAGCCTATTCTCAGGTTTCAGTTAAATCACAGATTAGTGGTATTCTGACCAGAGTGCATTTTAAAGAAGGGCAGTTTGTAAAGAAAGGTGAGTTGCTATTCACCATTGACCCCGCGCCATATGAAGCTGCCTTAAAACAAGCCACGGCAAATCTGGCAAGAGATGTTGCACAGCTCAATAATGCACGTACAGAAGTCAAACGTTATGAAGAACTCGTAAAAAAGGGGTACATATCAGCATCGCAATTTGATCAAATAAAAACAAATGCAGATTCTCTTGAAGCAGCCGTAAAAGCTGATGAAGCAATAGTAGAAAATGCGCGCCTTCAGTTGAAATATTGTTATATAAATTCTCCAATTTCAGGAAAAGCAGGAAGTCTTATTGTCCACGAAGGTAATCTTATAAAAGCAAATGCAGATACTCCAATGGTAATAATAAATCAGATAAAGCCCATTTATGTTACTTTCAGCGTTCCTGAGCAGTTTCTTCCTGAAATAAAAAAATATATGTCTACAGGAAAGGTTAAGACACAGGTATTTATCAATAAAGATACCGAACATCCTGTTGAAGGTATTCTGACTTTTATTGAAAATGCTGTTGATCCAGATACCGGAACAATAAAACTCAAATCGATTTTCAATAATAATGATAATCGGCTTTGGCCCGGACAATTCGTTGATGTTTTAATCATTCTCACAATACAAAAAGATGCTTTAGTAATTCCTTCAAAAGCAGTTATGACAGGACAGGGTGGACAATTTGTTTATGTAATAAAAGAAGACCTCTCGGTTGAAAACAGGCCTGTTGCTGTCTCAAGAACAATTGCAGATGAGGCGGTTATAGAAAAAGGATTACAGTCAGGAGAACGAATTGTTACAGATGGACAATTGAGACTTATGCCGGGTTCAAAGGTACAGGTAAAAGAAACCACAGAAAGCATTAAATAATGAACATATCTGAAATCTTCATACGAAGACCTGTAATGACAACACTTGTAATGCTTGCTCTGTTGCTTGCAGGTATAGCAGGTTACAGATTGCTTCCTGTTAGCGACCTGCCAAATGTTGATTTCCCCACAATACAGGTAAGCGCAAATCTGCCCGGCGCAAGCCCGGAGACAATGGCTTCTGCTGTAGCAACCCCACTTGAAAGAGAGTTTTCCACAATTGCAGGACTTGATTCAATGACATCCACAAATGCTCTCGGCATAACCAATATAACCTTGCAATTTAATCTTAGCCGAGATATTGATGCCGCAGCTCAGGACGTTCAGGCAATGATTGCCAAAGCACAGAGGCAACTTCCACGAGACATGCCAAGTCCGCCCTCGTATCGAAAAGTTAATCCTGCTGATCAGCCTGTTCTATATCTTGCGCTTAGTTCTCCAACCCTGCCTTTATCAACAGTAAATGAATATGCAGATACATTCATTGCACAGCGTATTTCAATGATAAACGGAGTAGCCCAGGTCCAAATATTTGGTTCTCAAAAATATGCTGTCAGGGCACAGCTTAATCCAAAAGCTCTCGCATCGCGGAGAATAGGCATTGACGAAGTGGCAGATGCGATTGATAAAGGAAATGTGAACCTCCCGACAGGAACATTATATGGCACTGATAAAGCATTCGTAATTCAGGCTTCGGGTCAATTATATAATGCCGCGGCTTTCAGACCATTAATTGTAGCATATCGCAATGGTTCGCCTATCCGTCTGGAAGAAATAGGAAATGTTATTGACAGTGTTGAAAATGACAAAATAGCAAGCTGGTATAATGACACAAGAGCTATTGTACTTGCCATACAGAGACAGCCCGGGACAAATACTGTCGAAGTGGTAGATTCGATAAAAAACCTTTTACCTGTTTTCCGTAGCCAGATGCCTGAATCTGTTAATCTCAATATTCTCTATGATCGTTCCGTATCTATAAGAAATTCAGTAAATGATGTTAAATTTACACTTATCCTCTCCATATCTCTTGTTGTAATGGTTATATTTCTCTTCCTCAGAAATCTTTCTGCGACTATAATCCCAAGCCTCGCGCTTCCCATGTCTATAGTTTTTACTTTTGCGGTAATGTATATGCTTGGTTTCAGTCTTGATAATCTATCTTTAATGGCTTTGGTTCTTGCTGTAGGATTTATTGTTGATGATGCAATTGTAATGCTTGAGAATATTGTAAGGCATATCGAAAAAGGCGAGGATGTTTTTGAAGCTGCGCTTAAAGGTTCAAAAGAAATATGGTTTACAATTCTCTCAATGACAATATCACTTGTAGCGGTTTTTATACCTGTTTTTTTCATGAAAGGATTGCTTGGAAGGCTCTTGCATGAATTTGCAGTAACAATCGGCGTTTCTATTCTTGTTTCAGGTCTTGTTTCATTAAGTTTAACTCCCATGCTTTGTAGCAGGTTCTTACGGCCTGCTTCTTCTGAAAAGCACGGGAAAATGTATATTTTATTAGAGAAGTTCTTCAATTCTATGCTTGCTGCATATCAGAGAAGCTTGAAATTTGTGCTCAGGCATAAGTTAGCTACAATGATAATTACCTTAATAACATTATTAATAACAATCTATATGTTTGCCGTGATCCCAAAAGGTTTTTTGCCAAGCGAAGATACAGGACAAATTTTTGCTTTTACAGAAGCACAACAGGGCATATCTTTTGATTCAATGGTAAATCATCAAAAAGAGCTTGCAGCTATTGTAAGACAGGACCCTAATGTTGATTCATTTATGTCTGCTGTCGGCGCTGGCGGACCAAGTGTGGCAAGTAATTCAGGTAGAATTTTTATAAGACTTAAGCCGCGTTCAGAGCGAAAATTAAGCGCTGATGAAATAATCCAGGAATTAAGAAAAAAGGTTTCAAGAGTAATAGGAATAAATATGTATATGCAGAACCTGCCGCCGATTCGTATCGGAGGACAGTTAACAAAAAGTCAGTACCAGTTTACTCTACAAAGTCCTGATACCGAAGAATTGTATAAATATGCAACAATATTCGAAGCAAAATTGAGAGAACTTCCTCAGTTTCAGGATGTTACAAGTGATTTGCAAATAAGCAACCCTCAGGTTAATGTTGAAATTGACCGTGATAAAGCATCTGCACTGGGTATTACGGCTGGACAGATAGAGTTTGCTTTGAGCGCTGCATATGCTTCAAGGCAGGCATCTACAATATATGCTCCAAATAATCAATACAGAGTTATTACAGAAGTTGAACCTCAATATCAGGCAGACCCTGCATCATTATCTTTACTTTATATAAGATCTTCTACGGGAAATCTTGTTCCATTAAATACATTAGTTAAACTTGTAGAAAGTACAGGCCCTCTGACTGTAAACCATCTCGGACAATTACCAGCTGTAACAATCTCTTATAATTTAAAGCCGGGTGTTTCTCTCGGTGAATCTACAGAAATAATCGAAAAATTAGCTTCTACTTTGCTACCGACATCTATAACAACAAGTTTTCAGGGCACTGCGCAAGCTTTTCAAGCTTCAAACGAAGGCTTATGGATTCTGCTTATTACTTCCATCCTTGTTATTTATATTATTCTTGGTATCCTTTATGAAAGCTTCATACATCCGTTAACTATACTTTCAGGATTGCCTTCTGCGGGATTTGGAGCGTTGCTATTATTATTTATACTAAAAATGGAACTGAATATATATGCATTTGTTGGTGTTATTATGCTCATAGGCATAGTGAAAAAAAATGGTATTATGATGATAGATTTTGCTTTATCAGCGCAGAGAAATCAGGGGATGAAACCCCTTGATGCAATTTATAATGGTTGCATTATAAGATTCAGACCAATAATGATGACAACAATGTCAGCATTATTGGGCACATTGCCGATTGCTCTTGGTTTTGGTGCAGGCGCAGAAGCAAGAAGACCACTCGGAATTGCTGTTGTTGGCGGATTGCTTGTGTCACAGGTTTTAACACTATATGTTACGCCTGTTTTTTATATTTATATGGACAAATTACAGGAGAAAATAAAAGCTCTTAAAGGTAGAAACAAAGCATTGAGTTAATGAAATTAAGGAGGTTAATTTATGATATACAAGCATATGGCTTTTATAATTTTATTTCTACTCGTTATACCTTTTAATTCAGACGCAGAGGAAATTATAAAAAAAGGAGAAATATTGAATCTTCAGAGGTGTATCGAAATAGCATTAAAAAAACATCCTGATATTATTGCTTCAACCAATAATGTCAATGCATATATAAACAAAGTAGGGCAATCTCGTGCTGATTATTATCCTCAGATAAATTTATACTCGGGTTATAGTAGAATTTCTCCTGCAACCAGCGCAAATGGTTCATATGATAATTATTCAACAGGTATTAATATCAATCAGATTATATATGATTTTGGAAAAACTTCTACTCAGGTTAACATACAAAATCTTAATCTTAATGCTGTTAGAACAGATCTTGAGAGTATATCTGACAGAATAATATTTAATGTTAAACAGAAATATTTTGCTTTACTCCAGTCAAAGAGAAATAAACAAGTTGCAGAGGAAACTGTCAGGCAATATCAGCAGCATCTTGAACAGGCTAAGGGTTTTTTTGAAGTTGGAGTCAAACCAAAGTTTGACGTTACAAAAGCTGAAGTTGATCTTGGCACGGCAAGACTAAACCTGATTATTTCAGAAAATGCTCTGAAGTCAGCTAAAGCAAGTCTTGATAATGCCATAGGAATTCCTGAAGCTCCTGAATATATTATTGAAGATAATTTGCAGATGGAAAAATACACAATTACTTTTGACGAAGCTATCTCAAACGCTTATAAGAACAGACCCGAACTAAAATCCATTATCTCAAGAAAAGAGGCTGCCGCTGGAACTGTAGAACTCGCAAGAAAAGGATTCTACCCTGTACTAACAGGAAATGCCTCATATAACTGGTCAGGTGAAAATTTTCCGCTTGATAATGGCTGGAATGCCGGGATAACCCTTTCTTTTCCTTTGTTCAGTGGTTTTCTTACAAAATATCAGGTCGAAGAAGCAAAGGCTAATTTAAATGTCCAGAAAGCGAATGAAGAATCTTTAAGACAGTCAATTTTTCTTGAAGTTCAGCAAGCATATCTGAATTTTAAAGAAGCAGAAGAAAGAATTCCCGTTGCAGAGCTTAATGTGAAACAGGCTCAGGAAAATTTTGAAATAGCAGACGGCAGATATGCAGCAGGAGTTGGAAACCCTATTGAAGTGACAGATGCGAGTGTTGCTTTAACTAATGCAAAAACAGCTTACATTCAAGCATTGTATGATTATAAGATTGCTATAGCAAGTCTTGAAAAGGCTATGGGGGTAAGATGAAAAAATTATTAATTATTATTTCCCTGATTGTAATTGCATTAGCTGCATACTTTACATTCAGGACAAGTAACGGGGATGCAACTTATCGCACCGAAAAAATATCCAGAGGCGATATTGTAATGTCAATTACAGCAACCGGAACTGTTAATGCAGTTACTACTGTTCAGGTAGGCACACAAGTTTCAGGAACAATAAAAGAAATATTTGTTGATTTCAATTCTCCTGTCAGAAAAGGACAGATTATCGCGAAAATAGACCCTGCGCTATTTGAAGCACAGGAAGAACAGGCAAATGCAAATCTTCAGGTAGCAAGAGCAAATCTCATAAAAGCAGAAACCGCTCTTACAGATACAAAAAGAAATCTTGATAGAGCAAGGCAACTTTACTCTAAGAATCTTATCGCACAAAGTGAAGTTGATACAGCGGAAACAAATTATGATACAGCAAGAGCTTCAGTGAGTGCTGCAAAATCGCAGATATTACAGGCTGAAGCATCTTTGAAGCTCGCCAGAACAAATCTTAGATATACAAACATATTATCGCCTGTTGATGGTATAGTTATTTCAAGAAATGTTGATGTGGGACAGACAGTTGCCGCAAGTTTTCAGACTCCAACGCTTTTTTCTATTGCACAGGATTTAACCAAAATGCAGATTGATGCAAATGTTGATGAGGCAGATATAGGCAAAATAAAAGTTGGTCAGGATGTTGAATTCACTGTTGATGCTTATCCTGATTCGCCTTTTAAAGGAAAAGTCTGGCAAATAAGAAGTTCTCCACAAACTGTACAGAATGTTGTTACATATGATGTTGTAATAAAAGTTGATAACCCTGAATATAAATTAAAACCCGGGATGACTGCAAATGTATCGGTAATCATCGAGACAAAGGAAAATGTACTGAGAGTTCCCAATGCTGCTTTAAGATTTAAGATTGATGAAAAAGTGAAAAAGATTTCTGATAAGAAAGGAACGGAACCCACTGGAGTCTGGATACTTGAGCAGAAAAAACCCAGAAGGGTGCGGGTTACCACTGGAATTAGCGATGGCCAATATACAGAAATTGTTTCAGGTGATATTAAAGAAGGACAGGAAGTGATAACAGAATCTCTAATTAAGAAGAATTCTTCTTCACCTGCTCCAGGCCCAAGGTTTATGTAAATATGGCTTTAATAGAAGTAAAAGAAATCTGCAGAACTTATGATCTTGGTGATGTCAAAGTGAATGCATTATGCGGGGTTTCACTCGAGATACAGAAAGGTGAATTTGTTTCAATTATGGGACCTTCGGGCTCGGGTAAATCCACATTCATGAATATACTCGGATGTCTTGACAAACCGACATCAGGCAATTACTTTCTGGAAGGCACAGACGTTTCAAAGTTAAGCAGGGATGAACTTGCAGGAATCAGAAATAAGAAAATCGGTTTTGTTTTTCAGGGGTTCAACCTTCTTCCACGCACAACCGCTATAGAAAATGTTGAACTGCCATTGCTATATAATGGACTGAACGCAAAACAACGAAGAGAACTTGCGATTGAAGCTCTTAAAAAAGTCGGCCTTCAGGAAAGAATTGATCATTATCCGAATCAACTTTCAGGAGGTCAGCAACAGAGAGTTGCAATAGCAAGAGCACTCGTAAACAATGCTTCTTTAATTCTTGCGGATGAACCAACAGGCAATCTCGATTCAAAAACAAGTTTTGAGATTATGGAACTTTTTGTCAGACTTAATACTGAAAAAAATATCACGATAGTTGTTGTCACCCATGAAAATGACATAGCTGCATTCAGTAAAAGAATGATTAAATTTCTCGATGGGTCTGTTGTGAATGATATGAAGGTAATTAAAAATGGTTAATATTTCATCTACTTTAAAGATAGCTTTCAGAGCATTGAAAGTAAATAAGATGAGGTCCGCGCTTACAATGCTCGGGATAATAATTGGTGTCGGAGCAGTTATAGCTATGCTGGCTGTCGGAACAGGAGCAAGTAAAAAAATTGCTGATCAAATATCAAGTATAGGAAGCAATCTCATCATAATACTACCTGGTTCAACAACAGCTGGTGGAGTCAGAATGGGATCAGGCACACAGCCAACTCTTACCACTTTTGATTCAGAAGCAATTCAGAAGGAATGCTCGGCAGTATTAGAAGCAGCCCCTGTTTTAAATGGAGTCGCGCAGGTTGTTTATGGAAATCTCAACTGGTCAACAGGTATTATCGGAACTACTCCAAATATGCTTTCTATCAGGGACTGGCCTATATCATCAGGCAGGGCATTTACTCCTCAGGATGTAAAAAGCGCTAACAAAGTATGCCTCTTAGGACAGACAGTTGTTGATAATTTATTCGGAGATAATAATCCAATAGGGCATATTATAAGAATTAAAAAAGTTCCATTCACAATTATAGGTGTTCTTGCTCCTAAAGGACAATCTCCGAATGGACAGGATCAGGATGATACTATATATGTTCCGGTAACAACCGCGCAGAAAAAACTATTTGGCACATCTTTCCCCGGCATGGTAAGAATAATAATGGTTAAGGCTAAAAGCACTCAGGAACTGGGACTTGCTGAAAAACAGATAACCGAACTTCTCAGGCAAAGACACAGAATAGGAGCCAAACAGGATAATGATTTTTCAGTGCGAAATCTTACACAAATTATGCAGACACAGGAACAGTCTGCAAGAATAATGTCAATTTTACTTGGTGCAATAGCATCCATCTCACTTATTGTTGGTGGAATAGGCATAATGAATATAATGCTTGTTTCTGTAACAGAGAGAACGCGTGAAATAGGAATACGCATGGCAATAGGTGCAAAAACATGGGATATAAGACTTCAATTTATCATAGAGGCAATGATACTTTCTCTTGTTGGCGGAGCTGCTGGAACAATTATGGGTCTTATAAGCTCTGAAATACTTGCAAAAGCTACTGGCTGGTCTATTGTAATATCTCCAATCTCAATTTTAGTAGCCTTCGGATTTTCAGGGATTGTCGGTATATTTTTTGGTTTTTATCCTGCATATAAAGCATCGCTCCTTGACCCGATAGAAGCATTGAGATACGAATAATAATATTTAACCCAAAAATACAATTGAAATAATGCAGATGTTAGGTTATTTTATCCCTGCGTTTAGATGTAATAATAATTATTAAAATTAAACAATATCCACAGTGTTTCACTGGATATCGTTCCTTTGCTTCCTTTATCAACTTCATAAACGCTTCATGATCCCTATCCTTATTAAAGACTTCTTGCCTGCCATTTCCACGATTGATGACATGGTAAACAATATTGTCCGCCAACCCCCTTACTACCCTC
>JACAFE010000036.1 GCA_013388435.1 Nitrospirota bacterium
CATATTGCAAAGGTCTTCTTCTGTGGGAATCTGGGTTCCTACCTGCCATTCGCCACTTTCAATTTTCTTCTTCAGTATCTCGTATAACTGAAGATATAATTTCTGATGGTCTTCTCTGTCTATTAGTTCCATTTAGTTAATTATAATGTAATAACCTTATAACAAAAAATTGTAATAACAAATTGAATTTGTTATATTATCTATTTAGACATGGTTTAAATGCAATCAGTCAAGATATGTATTTTTGTAGATGAAATGCTGTATATTAGTTTATGAATTTATAATGAAGACTGGTGTTAAAGTGTTTTGGTGCAAGTCTTTATTTAAGTTCAAACAGGCCGGATTTGATAGCGTATCTGACCATATCAGCAGTTGTGTGAACCCCGAGTTTCTGAAGTATTCTATTTCTATGGGTTTCAACTGTTTTCATGCTTATGAAAAGTTTATCTGCAATTTGTCTGTTTGTAAGACCTGAGGCAATAAGACTTAAAATTTGTTTTTCCCTTTCAGTTAATACAATCTGAAGACTTTCAGCAGGTGCTCCTACATTAATCAATTTATTAGAAACTGAAGGACTTATAAATTTACCCCCTGCTCTAACTGATTTAATGGCATACAAAAGGTCTTCGAATGCATTATCTTTAATCACATAACCATCACCGAAAGACTGGATTGCCTTCTTGGCGGTTATTGAATCATTATGCATTGTTAGAAATATAACTCTGGTTGATACTCCCTTTTTTTGAATGGCGGCGGCGATTTCAAACCCATTCAAATCTGGCAATGATATGTCAAGTATAGCAATATCAGGTTTTGTTTTAATTATAATTTCAAGTGCCTGAGTACCGTTGCCGGTTTCACCTATAATGTTAAAATCTGATACATCTTTGAGCATCTTAACCAATCCCTGTCTGAATATTTGGTGATCATCAGCTATAACCAGGTTTATCATTTTGCAGGCACCCTTATATTTAAAGCAGTTCCTACATTTCTGTTACTTTTTATAGTGATTATTCCTTCCATAAGTTCAACCCTTTCTCTTATTGTATCAAGTCCCAGCCCTTTGTTTCTATCTTTATAATGTGGAGATTCAAAGCCTTTTCCATTGTCTTTAATTTCCATAGAAATAAATTTTCCGTCACGTTTTAAGATAATATCAACAATTGTAGCTCTTGCATGTTTTATTACATTGGTAATTGCTTCCTGATATATCCTGTACAATGCTTCTTTTATATCATTGTTTATATTTGCAATATCTTCAATATTTAGATTGATTATAATTCCAGATCTTTCTTGAAGTTTTCTTGCATGCCATAATATGGCATTTTTAATATCAATATTTTCAAGAAAAGAAGGCCTTAAATCCATTGCTATAGCGCGCATATCTTCAATTGAGTGTGTTATTTCCTGAACGAGTTCATTGACGGTTTCCTCTTCAGGAAATATCCCTTCTTTTGTCTTTTTTGCGATCATCTGGATTTGTAATTTTATAGCAGTCAATGATGGTCCTATTCTATCGTGAATTTCTCTTGCCAGTCTCTTTCTTTCTTCCTCATGAGCTTTAAAGATACGGATAGAAGTTGTCTGTAGTTCTTTAATTCTCGTAAAACGTGCGGCTAATGCATACATAACGCACGTCATGAAAAAAACTGTTGAATAATCCCAGAGAAAAAACCCTGTTGATTGTAGAAAATCCACTCCAGCTATAGATTCAAGAATAAAGCCAGTAATCAATCCTGCTATGCCTAACATTGTGGAACCTGATTCGTAGTAATGACGCTTAAATGCTTTTAATGCGAAATAAAGCAGAATAACCGCTATTATCGCAAAGCATAATTTCCAGATTGCATATACGATTTGCCTTATTTCATAATATGGAAAGAAAAATATTGTTAATGATAGAAGCACAAATATTAATAATAATGATTTAATGAATTTTGTTAATTTTTCTTTGAAAACATTTTTCAGAACCATTAATAAAATTGCTGGAAGCAGAATTGATATTGAGCTGATTATTTGTTGAACCAGATTATTCTTTAAACCGGTATTATAAAAAGAGACACTGTTAAGTGTAAAAATAATTCCATATAAAGTGACAAACAACCAGAAAAACAGATATTCCCTTTCTCTAAGACCTTTTAAATAAAAGAAAAGACAACCAATAAAAAACATTAGAAAAAATGTAAAAAGACTATATTCTATAGCAAGGGTAAATTTTTCCCTTTTCATTTTCTCTATTAGCAAAATTTTATAGTCACCAAAGGCAATATTTTCATCGAATAAACCACCATTAAGATAAGTATTCATTACACGTATGCAGATTATATTTTCTGAGTTATATTTGATTAAATTCTCGGGGATTTTATAAAGTCGCTGTATTTTGGAAGCTTCGACATAACGATTGCCGATAATCCCAAGGCCTCCAATCTTTTTTCCGTTGAAATAAACTTCATCTATATCTCCGATTCTTCCGAGTAAAATTGCAGGCTCAATATTTTTAAATCGGTCGGTAATATTCAAATGTATTCTGTACCATCCCATGCCCTTATCAGATTTTACTTTTTGTGACTGCCAACTTTCCGGAACTTTTATTTTCCCCCATTTTGAATCATCAAATTCAGTTTTTGCCCATTCAATTTTATCACCAGCAGAAAATTTATGGAGACCATCAAGAATTATAGCTTCGCTTTGTAATTGGCAGAAAACTATTTCAGGAAGCGTAAATAATAAGAATAATAAAAAAACAATTTTAAACAGGTTGAAAAAAATATTCATTTCTTTCTAATTTTACTCCAATATATATAATCAATATTATACATGCAGCAAACAATTTCTTAACCCCAAAAGTGCGGATGGTAAAAATAAATATTTTCTCAACATCTGCATTATTTCAGATGTGCCTTTTTTGGTTAACTATTTACATTGTGAATCTTGTTACTGCTGCCCTTATTTATTGTTGCATGAATTTTGGTTTACTATTCGCTTTCTGCTATTAGTTAATTATCAGACCAGATAGCTTTTTTACTTTTTTACATTTCTTTAAAGTCTATGCTATTCTTTAAAGATAATAAATTCTGTTGAATTTCTGAATACTGAAAGGTGCTTTAATAATGGATGAAATCAATGAACTTATAGAACAAAGAATCAAGAAGCTTGAGGAACTTCGTCAGAATGGAATTGAACCTTTTGGCGGAGCTTTTTATGCCGAAAACCATGCGAACGATTTGCATAATGAGTATTCATCTATGACAAAAGAATCGCTTGAGGAAAACAAGATAACCTGCTCCCTCGCGGGAAGAATTATTGCTTTAAGAGATTTTGGGAAAGCTGCTTTTGCACATATTCAGGATACTACAGGAAAGATTCAATTATATTTTCGTAAAGATTTGCTCGGAGAAAAATATTCATTTGTTAAAAAACTACTTGATATCGGGGATATAATCGGACTCACAGGAAGGCTTTTCAGAACAAAAACCAATGAGCTTACTGTTGAAGTGAATGATTTTGTTTTTCTCACGAAATCTTTAAGACCTTTGCCAGAAAAATGGCACGGCCTGAAGGATATTGAAACACGCTACCGCCAAAGATATGTTGATCTTATTGTGAATCCTGAAGTAAAACAGGCTTTTATAAAAAGAAGCATGATTATAAAAGCTATAAGGGACTTCCTTGAATCAAAAGGTTTTATAGAAGTGGAAACACCCATGATGCAGCCTATTCCTGGCGGAGCTACTGCAAAACCATTCAAGACACATCATAATGCTCTAAATATTGACCTGTATTTAAGAATAGCTCCTGAACTGTATCTAAAAAGGTTACTTGTAGGCGGCTATGAAAGAGTATATGAACTTAATAGAAATTTCAGAAATGAAGGAATTTCAACCAAGCACAATCCTGAATTTTCAATGCTTGAATTTTATATAGCTTACAGGGATTACAATTTTCTTATGTCATTTACAGAAGAATTAATACCTTATGTTGCTGAAAAGACTCTTGGAACTCTGAAGATTCAATATGGAGATGATATTATAGATTTAACGCCTCCATGGCAAAGATTACCAATGCTTGAAGCGCTCGAGAGCAAAGGAGTTCCTTCAGAGATTTTTAATGATTATGAAAAAGCAAGAGCATGGGCAATAGAACATAGAATAGAGATTAACAAAAACATGTCTCATGGCAAGGTGCTTGATGAAATTTTCAAGGAAATGGTCGAGCCATTTCTCATACAGCCAACATTTATTATTGATCATCCTGTTGAACTTTCACCTCTGGCAAAGCGTAAATCCGATAATCCTTCACTTGTTGAGAGATTTGAACTTTTTATATCTGCAAGAGAAATAGCCAATGCATTTTCTGAGCTTAATGATCCAATGGATCAAAGGCAGAGATTTCAAAAACAGGTGGAAGCAAAAGCTCAGGGGGATGAAGAGGCTCATTGGATGGATGAGGATTTTGTAAGAGCTCTGGAATACGGAATGCCTCCAGCAGCAGGTGAAGGAATAGGTATTGACAGGCTTGTTATGTTATTGACCAATTCACAATCTATAAGAGATGTGATATTGTTCCCGCAATTAAAACCAGAGCAATAAAATTAAAAGTAAAAAATATGATGATGATTCCATACCAGTTATTTATAGCTCTTCGATACCTTAAATCAAAAAAAAGACACAGAGGAATTTCTGTTAATACACTTATATCAATTGGCGGAGTAGCTGTTGGTGTGATGGCTTTGCTGGTTGTTCTTTCAGTAATGAGTGGTTTTCATGAAGACCTTCAAAGGAAAATACTTGGTGTAAACGCGCATATGGTTGTCCTGAATTATAGAGGAACTTTTTCTGATTATAAGGAAATAATGGATAAAATTAAAAAAAATAATGATGTTGTTTCAACAGCTCCATTTGTAATGGGACAGGTTATGGTCTCATATGGCCAGAGAGCGCACGGAGTATATCTGAGAGGTATTGAGCCTGAATCAGAAATAAAGACAACAGAAATTTCAAGGTTTATTAAAGAAGGCAGATATGAGGACTTAAATAAAAAAGATGAGTATCCTGGAATTATTATAGGTAGAGAACTCGCTGCAAGCATCGGCGCTTTTAAGGGAGACGTTATAACTGTATTGTCTCCTATTGGGAAGATCGGACCTTTAGGTATGATTCCAAAAGTAAAATTATTCAGGGTAGTGGGTATTTTTGAAGTGGGTATGTTTGAATATGACTCAAATCTTGTTATGACTGATATTAGAGCTGCACAGGATTTCTTTGATATGAAAGATGATATAACAGGAATACAGATTAAGCTAAAAGATATTTATAAGGCTTCACTTGTCAGGGAAACAATACAGCAAAGCCTATCATTTCCCTTATATGCAAAAGACTGGATGCAGATGCACAGAAATCTTTTTTCAGCTTTGAAACTTGAGAAATTTGCAATGTTTGTAATACTGATTTTAATTATTCTTGTAGCTTCATTCAATATAATAAGCAATCTAATAATGAATGTTATAGAAAAAAAGAGAGAGATTGCAATACTTAAGACAATGGGGGCAAATGATAGAGGAATATTAGCTATTTTTATGTTACAAGGGCTTCTTACTGGACTAATAGGGACAATCATTGGTGTTGTAGGAGGCTATTTGCTGTGTTACATTTTGAATACATATGAAATTATAAAACTTCCTGCTGATGTATATTACCTCAGTCATTTACCGGTAAAAACAAAATTCACGGATTTTCTCGCTGTTTCAATCTCTGCAATGGTTATCAGTTTTCTCGCCACTGTATATCCTGCATGGCAGGCAGCAAAACTTAACCCGGTTGAACCATTAAGGTATGAGTAAGATTCTGTAAAAAGGAGGCATAAAAAATGTTTAAACTTATTAAACAACTTATTGGTCTTGCTATAATAGCCGGGCTTATTTTCCTTGCTCTATCTTTATGGAAAGGTGGAAAACCTTTCAGATGGTTTGGAGAAAAATCAGAAATAGCAGGTGAGGTTATCAAAAAGAAAAGCGAGGAAATAGGGGAAAAAGCGGATAAGATAAAGAAAAAGACAAATAATGTACAGGATACAACTAAAAAAGTAGCTGACGGAGTACGTAAAGCAGGAGAAAAGGTTAAAGAAGTAACCGGCATCGTTAACAAGGACTGAAGGAAGATAAACATTGGGGATTTTAATAGAAACACAGAATATTAAAAAAAGCTTTAAGACCGAAGCGGGTGAAATTCAAGTCCTTAAAGGAATTAACCTCAAAGTTAATGAAGGTGAAATGGTAAGCATAGTGGGAGCCTCGGGAGTAGGAAAAAGCACGTTGCTGCATATAATCGGAGCTCTTGATAATCCGACATACGGCAGGGTTTTATATAATGATCGAGATATATTTTCAATGAATTCAAATTCTCTGGCTTCTTTCAGGAATACAGAAATAGGTTTTGTATTTCAGTTTCATCATTTGCTGCCCGAGTTCACAGCTTTTGAAAATGTTTTGATGCCAGCTCTGATTAATAGGAGCATTAAGAATAACGGAAGAATAAAAAATATTGATATATATAAAAAAGCTGATGAAATAATATCCCAACTGGGACTTTCAGGAAGAAAAAACCACAAACCAGGTGAGCTTTCAGGAGGAGAACAACAAAGAGTAGCTGTTGCACGTGCTTTAATGCTTGAACCAAAAGTTGTATTAGCTGATGAACCAACAGGAAATCTTGATACCGCAACAGGGGAAGAAATATTTAAAATATTTATGGAACTCAATAAGGAAAGAGGAATAACTTTTGTAATCGTAACACATAATGAGTCTCTTTCTAAAAGATGTCACAGGATTTTCAAAATGCAAGACGGACTTTTATTCGAAAAATAACTTGACTTAAATTTCATAAAACAAGAAAATATAGCTATGCGAAAACAAATTGTTTTAATAATTATTCTGATATTATTTTTTGCGGGATGCGCTAAACCGCCTGAAGAGAAGGAATTAAAAAAATCTAAAGATACAATTGAAATAGTTTTTGAAGGTATAATTGTCCCTTCAAAAGAAGAGAAGCTTATATCTCCTATTTCAGGCAAAATCCGTAAAATTTATTTTGAAAAAGGTAAAAGAGTAGAGCAAAATCAGAAAATAGCTGAATTCGATAGATATGAATTAGAGATAGAATACAGGAAAGCGAGAGCTGATTATGAAAGAGCAAAAATATCAGGTATATATTATGACCCTGAGTATGGAGGAAACAGAGTCATAATTAACAATGCAAAAGACAGACTTCTCAAAACTTATGACCTTTATAGAACAAATCAGGCTTCTTTAGCAGAATTAAAAACCGCTGAAGACAATTATATGAATGCGCTTACTGCAGAGTATGGAGTCAACAAAGAGCGCACACAGGTTGAAAAATCCCGTAATCAATCAAAGAAAGATATTGAAAAGGCTCGCCTTGATATGGTCAAAGCTAAGTATAATCTTGATCATTCAAATATTATTTCACCTGCGTCGGGTTTTTTGACTGAACTAAAAGTTTCCGAAGGTCAGAATATCTCAAAAGGAGATCTTGTAGGAAATGTAGTAAATATAGAGGATGTAACTTTAAAAGGAGCAATATCACCCGGGACATATAAATTTCTTAAACCCGGAACTTCGGTCAATATAAGTTGTATAACAACTCCACCCCTCAAAATGCAGGGAGTGATAAGTGATATATCTCCAATTGTTGATCCTGAAACAGGCAGGATGAGTGTTTATATACCTTTAAAAAATCAGGATTATCTTTTACAGCCTGGTTCAAAATGTTTGATAAGCAAGTTAATGACTAAAAAGCAGGCTGAAACAGCCGGTATTAAGATTGAGGAAGGACAGGATTCAACCCATATCAAATCTGATCTGAAATCCCATGAAGTTAAGTAATTTTCTCTAATTCATTTAAAAAAGTTTCCTTTTGATCCATAAAAGCAAGAAAAACTTCCCTGTCAATTTTTTCTGGTACCAAAATAGAAACCTCTTGTATTGCCATTTCTGGTGAATATCTTTTTCTGTGAGGTCTGTCACTTATAAAGCCTACAAACATTTCACAAAAAGATAATATTTTTGCTTCAAACATCATCTCATTAGCTTTAATTCCATGAGGATAACCCGAGCCATCGCATAATTCATGATGCTGGAGAATTATATTTGAAATCGGATATAAAGAATCTACAGGCGCTGTAAGAGAAGCGCCTGTTAAAGGGTGAAACTTAAGAATGCTATAATCTTTTTCAGAAAATTTGAGGTCCTTAAGAGCCAGTTCATAAATATCTCCAGCCATTCCAATATCATGTAATCTTGCAGCATAACGAAGATTTAGAAGTTTTGATGATTCAAGTCCGAGTTTTTCTCCAATCAACTTAGCCATAATTTCTACTTTTGAAGAATGTTGTCTATAAAATGAATTACTATCTTCAAAAACTTTTACAGCAGTTTCAAGCACATAAATATAATCATCAATGAGGGATTTGTTGGAATAGAAAGAAAGCATGGCGGAAATCAGGTCAAGAAATCTTCCTGTATTCACAATATCTTCCTGTTTTATACCTTCTTTCCTGCATATTTCAATTGTAATATCAGTATTTCTGACTTTAAGTTGCCTGCATTCACTATTTTTTGTATCAAAATTACCGATTCGTATTGTATTGCTGCCTGTTATTATTTTTACTCCTCCGAGATTTCCGGCTTTGAGAATAATATTCCCGATAAATGTAAAATAGTTCTGGAGATTAAATGAAGGCGCTGAAAATAAATCTTTTACTTCTTTCAATACCTTTGTTTTGAGAAGGTTGCTTCTTAAATTATCTTTTTCTATGAAATTTTCAATCAAAGCCGAAAGGTATGCAAGGTCTGTTTTAAGTCTTTCAAAATTCAAAGATTCAGAGGAAATAACTCTTATGGCAGATGATTTAGAAGAAATAGAAAAAGAATAAATATGATATTTTCCAGCCCTTTCATATTCCCTAATTTCATTAAGGATTGGTTCCATGAATGTATCTTTTTCTCTGAATCCCTCTTCATAAATATCGGAACTTGCAAGTTTGTAAACGGTTTTTTCTTTTATATAAATACCAATTTTTTTAATGCCCGGAGTGCTTTTCTTTAAAAATTCAGTCAGGATAGAAATGTAATCCTGCAGGGTATTGGCTAAAGATAGTTTTTCGATAAGCTCTTTTCTTTGAGTGGTTCTTGAATGTATTCCTTTTAATTTGCGGAATGTATAGTAAAGCACAACAAGCAAAGCCAGAATAATAAATATATATATCAAAGGAGAAATGGCTGATAAGGTATCCATGAAATTATCGATTAAATCTCTTGCCTTTTCCGGAAGTACATTACGTGTATAAAATCTTAATTCATCTATGCTCATATAAATATATCCTTCCTATCGGGTGTTTTAACCCAGATGGATACAACTGTGATGATAGTTGCAGTATTAGTTTGTTATTTTCTACATTAAGTGACTTTTTTTCATAAATGTCGAAAATTCTGTTAACATCCTCGGGAACAGCAATTTTGATTTCTGCATCAGAACCTGATACAACAATGAAACCTTTTGAAAAATATCTTATGTATATGCCATCTTTTAATTTTGTAATACTGCTAACAGGTTTTCCAATGCGGAAGTTATAAATATCATCCATAACGTAATCGAGACTTACATCAAATCCATTGACAAATCCAATTGAGTTGCCCATATAACTGCATGATAATGCATAAAAAATAGCCTGACGGTCAACTGTTTTCTCATAAATTCTGTAACTTTTGCCTTCTAAAATTGTTCTTTCACCTGAAGGCATATAAAAAGGAAATGCATAGTTCAGGAATAGAAACCGGATATCAGGATTTGCTGATTTTGCTCTATCCGGAAGTGATATGGAAAGTGATATGCAACTTTCAACATTGTTGAACCATGTATCACATACAGATTGAATGCCCTCTTGAAATGTATATATCTCATATTTACTGTTACACTCTGTTGTTGTGAACATACTCTCTACAATATCAAAGTCTGCATAAGTATCAAGCTTTGCCCTGTCTGACCTAAATCCTCCGTTTAAGATAACAAGAATGCCTTTTTCCTTGAGTTTTTTTATAAATTTCATAATTTCATCGTTATAATCAATACCGGGATGTCTTTTGTTGAATTCATCAATAATGAAATTTAGTTTGTTTTCTTCGATTGATTGCCAGCCCGAACCCCAATCAAAGAAAACACCATCATATTGATTTGTCTTAATTTCGGAAATAATATGGTCAACTCTTGCTGTCAATAATTGCTCGTTTGCCATATCATAAAAAAAATCCCTGCAACTAAATTTTTCTCCGAAAGGATCAGGGGCTGAATCCTGCGGGTCGAGAATCCAGAAGTTTCTGTTTTGATATAACATCTCTTCCCAACTGGTATGGTTATCGCAATAATAAAAGGCGGGTAACCAGTCATAATAAATAAGTTTTACTTTCTTAGACTTCAGAACTTTAACAGTTTCCGGTTCCCAGAAATTTCCGGTTACAACAATATCAAAATTCGAAAGAAAATTCAGTTCTTCCTCTGTTGGCTTGTGATATTGAAAAGCTATTGTGATATCTTTGGTATTATTTTTAAGAGAACAATTGTATAAAAATATGAGTGTGGGGAAAATAAGTAAATATATGAAAAAATATTTTTTCATCTTTCAGTTTCTTTAAGCTCTTTATGTTGTTTCAAGAGCTTGCTCTCATATGTTCTGTTATCTATTATATATGCATCTACCCACTGACTGCTATACCATAATTTAATATTGTCATGATTCTGAGAATATATTGCAATCCAGTCATTTAACTTCAGCATAATATCCCGTCTCCATCTATACCAGTATTCTCCGGTACCGCCAAATTCTTTTGGTGTTTTCTCAATGAAAATAAAAACGTATTCAGTTGGTATATTAAGTTTTTTATCTACTGGATTATATATCTGCAAAAAATCCTGTGTATTAATATGGTAGCCTTTTGAGATAACCTGAGGAAACTCCTGAACATATGAGACAATGGTATAAGAAAAGGTAGGAAAAGAATCTTCTATTTTATAAACCAGATAAGGAAATTCTTTGTATTCTATATCATGAACGTTTTCCCAGAACAATTTGGTATCTATCCATCGCGGCGTTAAAATAATCACAATTAATGACAGGATTGTTAATATTATCAATGATGCATGAAGCCAGAATTTTTTCAGAAAAGTTCTAAATAAAAAGCGGTCGAAAAAAACGTGGTAAACAGTTGCAAATATTATGCTGTAAGAATATCCAACAAAAACCATCATTCTTGATTGGTCTACAATTTTAGGAAGTCCTAAATTCGGTGCAAGATAGATAAATAAAGAACCTATTGAAATTAATGAAATTGAAATAATCTTGAAACGAATTTTATCGTTAAATAAACAGATTAAAGGAAAACAAAATGAAAGTCCTATTAATATCAATAAAGCAGATGGTATGGAAATAATTGAAAGCGGACCTCTTGGTTCAAGAGATTTTATGCTTTCGCCATGTTGAATTAATTTTTCCAGTAGAGGAGATGCTGCGCCTATACCTATATAGAATTTCATAAACAGGAGTTGCATTAGCCAAAGATTTCCTATGATTGATGCAATTAAAACAGTTGCTGTAAACTTCATCAGAGATTTTACCGAGAATTTTCCTGAAATTAAACTGTAAGTAAAAATTAAAAGGCTGCAGAAAAATAATGGAATCGCCACACCGCCATGAATCGAAAAGATTATTGCAAGTGTCTCAGCGTATAGCAATAAATGAATATTTCTTTTTGTTTCTATGTACTTTATAAGAAAAAAAAGGTTTATAAGAAAGAATGAAGAAGCAATTTCATAAGGCAGGGTTGTTGTAAACCTCCAGAAAAAGATTGCGGGAAATGTGGTGATTATTCTGTTTAAACTTTCATTTAAATTCGGAATATATAAAGAAAATCCCAATAATTTAATAATCTCTGGTTGAGATGTTGTGACAACAAATCCAAAAAAGCTGCCTCCTGATGGACTTGGCAATAGAATGCCAAATAAAATAATTGCAATTGATAAGGATGATATCCTGGTTCCATTGATATTAAATAATTTGTACAGGACATAACAGATACTGAAAAACATAAATGATAAAAAAAGAACTGGAAAAATATTATAAATAACAACTGTATTGAGATTTGAAAAAAGATTTACTGTATGCACTAAAACAGGACCTCCCCACATATAAGGAGCGCCTGCAGTTTTGTCAAATAAAACATTAAGTTTCAGGATATTTCCCCAATAATAAAACTGGTACATATCAGGCGCAGCTCCAACTAATGTAATGTAACCTCTATAAACTCTCAAATAGATTGAATAAAAAAGCAGTATAGAAGGTAGTCCCCAGTAAAATATCTGTAAAAAAGTCAGTTTTGAAAAATAATTTTGAGTACTACAAAAAATTTTTTCAGAAGTTAATTTAAAGAAATATCCCGGGTTTTCAAGAAATTGAAGACTTGATGTAATTACATTCAGATATATTTCTCTAAAATGTTGAATAACATTTTTTCTGTAGAAGTATTTTATAAAAAGTATTTTAATAAAGATAAAGAAAATTATTACAAAAACAATCCCAAATACCTTTATGTATATGAATAAAGGAAATACAAGCGTAATAATGGCTGCCATATGGATAATGTTAAACATTATCCTGTCAAGTTGATTATCTATATAATCCTGAGGAAATATTTTTCCGGGTATCCAGAAAAATAGAAGATAAGCAGAAATCAAAAGTTTTAAAGTACTTAGTATCTGAAGTTTTGTTATCTCATTTTCTATCATTAAGTGCCCATAATATCAGATTCAGTCTTAAAAGTTCACCATCATAATGAACATTTTTAAAATCAAAAGGCACGATAGTTATAATTTTACCTTTGCCGTAATTAATATAACTTGCATAAACAGAATCTCCTGACTTGATCAACGGTTCACCGTCAAGAGTAATATAAATGCCAACATAATCTGTCTGTTCGAGCAAAAGTTTATCAATCTGTCTGTCAAGAAGCATAATACGTTTTATTATATTCTGTTCGGGCGAAATAACCATTGAGAGTTTTTCTGTATTGAATTCATCTATTCTTTTTGCATAAGAAGTACGAACATGGACTTTATTCCCGAAAATTGTCATGACGGAAAGTCTGTCAGTAATATCTTTTATTTTCTTTTCATTGAAATTATTAAGATTATAATCATATGAGGAGATGAATATTGCTGATTCTATCCAGAGGATACCTCCTTGTTTTATCCAGTTTTCAAGGACGTTGAATTGCTCTTCGGATATATTAGAGGAATATACGATGTTCTTTAAAAGATCGTTTTGTGTTAACTGTAAGTCGCCTATCCACAAAGGAGTTGTATATAAGAAATCATAAATATTTTTATCATTTCTCAATTTCCATATATCTGCTGATTTGAGTGTTTCTGCTGTCCATTCATGTTTTATTCTGGTATAAAATTCAGGCGGATATTTGCCCTTAAAGTTTGAAACTGGTTGAAATGATACAAAAGGAAAGCCTTTAAGAATTTCAGGAGTAATATCTTTTAATTCTCTTGAAATACTATTTGCAGGAATTGAAAAAGTGTAAACTTCCTCTTTGTTTGCATCTAAATCTCCCTGTGTGGTTTTTGAAGTCGGTGCACAGGCAGATATGAGTCCGATAATAAAAAGGTAAAAAAGTATTTTATTAAGTTTATTCATTGTTTTCCTCCCTTAATTAATTAACATAATTGAAAACCATAAACATTAAATTCCGTTAAACTTTAAATTTAAATTCATTATCACTATATTTTTTATTGCTAATATTATACATATTTTGTGCTATAATTTAATCAAATTTATTTTTTAAAAAATATTTTATGAAAAAGAATATAAATATTAAATATATAATTCTTGTCTTTCTTTTAATTTTTTTCTGCTTATTTGCATATAGCATTGAGGCTTCAGAAAATATAAAGGAAGCAGATTCTCATGAATCAACGGTTGAAAAAACAAAACAAATTGCCTCTTTTAAAACCAAAGACAAAGCTCTGGAGCTTATTAACACTCTGAAAAAAGAAGGAAAAGATGCTTTTTATACTTCAGGCAGAGGTAAAGACAATAAAATTTATTACCGTGTTTTTATCAAAATAAAAGATGATAAAACTACAGAGAAAACTTCACTTGTGGCAAATATTGATTCTAATGATTCATCTACCAAAAAGGAATTTGAAAACAAAATATCTCTACCGGATAATTCAAAATCTATAAAAGCTGCCGAACAGAATAATGAATTAAAAAGTATTGATTCTCAAAATTCTTTACAATTATTACCTGAAAATATCAGCCATCCAACCGCGCAGCCTGTTTTAATAGATTTCAAAGATTATATTAATAGAGTTATTTCTGCAAATCCTTCACTAAAAATAAGTGAAGAAGATTACAGGCAGACACAGATAAGATTTATGAGGAATCTTGAAGCATATGGTATAAATGTATCTTTGAATGGTAATGCAGGATTATATTATGACAGAGGCGGACATACAGGAGTCGAAGTGTCTATTGATGCCTCTAAAAATCTTTATGACTCCGGCAAAAGACAAATACTTGAAAAAGAGCTTGAGATTGTTAAGGCTTTAACAAAAGCGGATCTTTTAAGCAATTACGATACTGCCATGCTTTCAGCCGCAGCTTATTATGCAGATTTCTATTATAGCCAGGAAATACTTGATTTCTTAAAAGAACAATATAATCGTCAGCGAGCATTTATTGAAAAAGTTCAGGAAAGTTTTAACAAAGGCATAAGATTCACAATATATGATTCTTTGACAGCACAGTATGAAAATCTTCAACTTGAAAAAGATCTTCTGCAGCAAAAAGCTAATATAATAAAATCAGAAATTTCTTTCAGACAATTCGGTCATGTTTATACAGAGAACCCTATAAGGCTTGCTCCAATGGATTTCAGATTTAAGCCTGATATAGATTATCTTCAGAAATATGCTATTTCAAACAATAATTCTATTTTTTCTGCACGTCTTCAGGAAAAACTTCAAAATTACAGAGTATTTGAAAGGAAAGCTGAGGGAGGCATTAAAATAGATGCCGGCTCTTCAATAAAATTCCTTGCAGGTTCAACAGATTTTACAGGTGGGACTAATTTCAAAGCCGGATTATCTTTACGCTTCAGTTTGCCATTGCTTGACGGCGGTGTTAGAAAATCAGATATTCTTGCTGAACAGATTGAAACTCTTAAACAGCGTCTCAGGCTTGAAAAAGTAACAGAAGATGTTATAAAAAAGATTAACGAAGTCTATATTGATTTTCAGAATCTGGAGCAGAGCCTCAAAATTTTAGAGCAGCAACTTGAAATAAACGAGAAGAGGCTTGCAATTTCTCTTGAGCGTCTTGAGAAGGGACTCGAAGAATATAGGTCTGTAAAAGAATCATGGAATGATTTAATCAATTCAAAAATTTCTCTGATTCAACAGAGAACATTATCACAAAAACTGCTTGTTGATATTATTGTTCTTTCAGGCAAGCGTTTATTCAACTAATGTCAGAAAAGCTAAATGTTGTTTTAACTACAGAGGGAACTTATCCTTATTATAGAGGCGGTGTTAGCACATGGGCTGATATTCTGATTAAAAGACTTGATGATATTGATTTCAGAATACTTGCCATAATGATGCATCCATATATAACTATTAATTTTGAGCTCGCACCAAATGTTAAAGAACTAATAAATGTTCCACTATGGGGTACAGAAGAACCAACCGAGTATATCAGCGGTCTTACTTTTTCTGAAATTTTCAGCCGCAAACTCAAGACACATGATAATACAATTAAAGAAGTTACTGAAATAATAAGAAATATAACTCTTGCTATATATAGTAAGAATCCAGATATTCCTCCAATAGGTTTATATTTACTCAGACTGTATGAAATATTTCAAGAATATGATTATAGAACTGTTTTTCGTTCAAGATACATGTGGGATACATTTTATGAAACGACTCTTGATTATTATAAGGAAAGAGAAGAAAAACCAACGGTATATGACATTGTAGAAAGCCTGAGATGGATATATCGTTTTTTTATATCTCTTTTATCACCTGTAAAAGAAGCGGATATTTATCATTCAAGCGCTGCTGCTTTCTGCGGTCTTCCATGCATCATAGCCAAACTTAAAAAAGGTTCAAAATTTTTATTGACTGAACATGGAATTTATGTCCGTGAACAATATCTTTTTGCATCGCGGGAAAAAATGCAGCCAAGAACAAAGGAATTTTTTCAGGGTCTTATAAGGCTTATATCAAAATTGAACTATTATTATGCTGATCAGGTTTCGCCTGTTTGTGCGCATAATAAACGCTGGGAAATCAAGTTTGGAACGCCTGAATCAAAAATACGGGTTATTTATAATGGCATCGATACAGAGCACTATAGAAGGATGAATGTTGAACGTCCGGACAGGCCAACAGTTGTAATGGTAGCAAGGGTTGATCATCTCAAAGATATTGAGACTTACATCAGAACATGCAATGCAGTGAGAAAAAAGATACCGAATGTTTTGTTCAAAATATTCGGTCCTGTGGTAGAAAAGGACTACTATGAAAAATGTCTTAAACTTGTATCAGAGCTTAATTTAAACAATAATTTTATATTTGAAGGACTTTCTTATACACCTGAGATAGCTTATAATGAAGGTGATGTCGTGGTTCTCACAAGTATATCCGAAGCATTTCCTTTTGCAGTACTTGAAGCAATGGCATGTGAAAAAGTGGTTATTTCTTCAGATGTCGGCGGCACAAGAGAAGTGCTTGAAGGACATGGATTTATTATTAAACCGAGAGATTTTGAAGCTTTTGCAGAAAAGATTATTTATGTGCTCGAACATCCGGCAGAGGCTGCTGAAATAGGTGTTGAAGCAAGACAGAGAGTATTGGCAGGCTTTAGGATTGAAGATATGATAAAGAATTATAGAGAGACTTATTTTAGATTAAGCGGTATGGCATGAATAAAGAAAATATAATAGACAACGAAGAGCAAAAAGCAATAGAACTTTTGAAGACTATAACAAAAGGCAAGGGAAAGCCCCTTGATGAATGGGAATTGACTGCATTGCTTGAGACAAACGGAATGAGAGATATAGATGCTGTAACAGAATGGAATGAGCCAAATCTTTTTACTTTACCAAAAAGATTAATGCAATATATTGATAAACTAACTTACGAAGTTAAAGAGCATAAATTTGAGACATATCGTGTCCGAAGAATTCTGAAAAACTATATTAAGGGCGCAATATTTGCTTTCCCCATGTTTATACAGATACTCGCAATGATTGTTGTCGGATTTGGTATATGGTCAAGTATTGATTTTACTTTAAGGGAAGCAACAGCAATAGCAATGGGAACTTTGCTTGCTCTTGCCACAACTGGAGGCATTGCGCAGATGATAGGAAGAAAAGGATTATTTTATATAAAATTTGAAGAATATATGCTTGCAGCAAAAATAACCAAGCGGTTGTACATCACAGGAATCATTTTTATATTATTCTGGGGATTAATTTTTTCTTTAATTAATTTTTATTTCAATTTATTTCCATTTTATATGTATCAGTTATTTATCATTTATTTTATATTACTCAGTTTTCTATTCCTCATATTTTCAATATTTTATATGCTTGAACAATACGGTACAATTGCGTGGATGACATTTTTGGGAATAGTTTTAGTTTATATATTTTTGTTTTTTTATGGAATCGGACTTGTTAAAGCCCAAGCTTACAGTTTAATTATAATTATAACAATATCTATTATTCTGTCTTTTTATCAAATGAGACGGCTTGAAAAGAAGTCGCAAGCTGAAGGAACATTACTGCCGCATGCAGCTTCCTTATTTTATACTTTATATCCTTATTTTCTTTACGGGACATTATATTTTTTATTTCTTATTATGGATAGAGCACTGGCATGGACAACCGGGAAAAAATATCTTCCATACGTGGTCTGGTTTAATTATCCATACGAGGTTGGTGTTGACTGGGCATTGATTCCTTTGATATCCACAATTGCTCTAATTGAAGTATTTATATACGAACTTGGCTATTTTGCCTTTAAAAAGGTAAATGAAATTTCTGCCCCTGAAGTAAAAAAATTCAATAATTATTTTCTGCGTGTTTATACTATTGCTGCGATTACTTTTTTTGTAGTCGGTATAGTCTCAATATTCGGAGCATTCTTATTCCCGTATGCAATAAAAGACGTTGAGTTTTTCTTTAAATTCGTGGATGTCTTTTTTAATGATATTAATATATTTGTTTTCTTCTTCGCTGCTGTTGGATATGTATTATTAAGCTGGTCATTGCTTAACTGTGTTATCTTTTTTGCTTATTCCCGGCACTCATTTGCGTTAAAAGCAATTGGATGGGGATTAATTGTCAATTTTCTTATCGGATTTGTATTTAGCAGGGCATTTGATTATTATTATTCTGTAATAGGATTGACTTCTGGTTCAATAGTTTTTGCTGTAATAAGTACATTTTATGCATATAAATTTTTCAAAAATTATGACTATTACTATTATTCTGCTTATTGAAAATTATTTACGAAGATAATGAACACAAAAGACTATAGCTGCAGTCTTCAGGTAACAGGAGAAAATACTTTAAAAACAAGTTTTGCGGTTTCTTTTGTTATTCCTGCTTTTAATGAAGCAGATACTATCTCTTCAGTGATAGAAAATTTAAGAGATAATTTTGCAGGGCAGGAAATTATTGTTGTTGATGACGCTTCAACTGACGATACTAAAGAAATATCAATAAAAGCTGGCGCGGATAAAGTCATAAGACATAACAAAAATCGCGGACCGGGTGCTTCTTTTAAAACAGGTATTATACATTCTTCTGGCGACTTTGTAATAATTGTTGATGCTGATGGCCAGCATCCTCTGGGAGAAATAAAAAAAGTTTTTGACTATGTTATAAAAAATCCCCAAATTGACGCAGTTTTTACTGAACGTACAAATGTCTATTCTTCAGGTATAATTAGAAGCACAGGTAAAATTTTAATAAACTATGTGGTTCAACGCCTTATCGAAGAAAAAATAACTGATCATAATTGTGGTTTGAGGGCTTTCAGAAGAATAAAAATCCTGCCTTTTATATTTATGCTGCCTGATGGTTTTTCATATGTAACAACTTCACTTGTGCTGGCTTACAAAGAAGATTTTTGCATACACTGGATTCCTATTGCCATGAAACAACGTGAAACAGGTAAAAGTCATGTTAAAGTAAGGCACGGTTTTAATACCATACTTTTAGTATTCAGACTGATTGTAAATTTTGATCCCATGAAATTTTTTATGCCATTAACATGGATTTCTTTTATTATTGGAATTCTTTCGGTTATTTATAACTGGGTTTTTTATGACGGACCAGGGAAAAATTATATATTTTTTTTCCTGTTTGGAACTTTAATCTTTGTGTTGGGTATTCTTTCAGAGCAGATGTCAGTTTTAAGAAAAGAGATCCTTAATCTGAAATCTAAAGAGTGAATGTCAGAATTCTCAATAAAAGGGACAAAGAAGAACTCAGTAAATGGAATGAGTTTGCATTACAAAAAAACTATTTATATTTTCATTCACACTGGTCTGAAATAATTTCATCTGTTTATGGATTCAAGCCTTATTATCTGTATATCGAAGATTCGGGTAATCTCCAATCTGTTTTTCCACTTTTTCATGTAAAATTCACTTTCTTTAAAGATGAGTTAGTTAGCATTCCACATCTTGAATCAGGAGGCATGAGCAATCCAGATCATTATTCGTTATATTTTGACTTTATTGGTAAGAAGAAAATAACGGAAAATATAAAAATCTATCAGTTGAACGAACCGCTTGAAAAATTTATAGCCAATATTGAAGATGTTGTTCTCGTAAAAGAATTGCCCGAAAAAAAAGAATTTATAATTAGCAGCATTAAATCTGCAACCACAAGAAATTATATGCGAAGAGTTCTTGAAAAAGATTTCAAAGTTATTTTTGAAAATAGCAGGACAGCTTTAAATGAATTCTATAAAGTTTATCTTCGAAGAATGAGAGAATTTGGAACCCCTGCACACAGATTTGAATATATAGAGAAAATAGCTAATTTATTCAAAGATGAGACAAGAATTCTCATAGTAAAAAAATATGATGAAATAGTTGGAGCTTCGTTTTATATTTTTTTTGGTGAACATCTTTATAACCTCTATCTTGTAGTACCCGATATGTATTTAAAAGAAAAAGTAGTTTATTTAATACAGTATAAAGCTATGGAAATGGGCATAGAAAATAAAATGAAAAAAATTATTCTTGGAAGAAGCACAAAAAACAGCGGTACTTTTTTTTATAAAACAGAGCTCGGGGGCATCCCGGTTCAGCTTTATCTTTATAATTTCAGACTTACAGCGGATGGTTATAATTCAATATATAAACAGTCTATAAAAGAAAAATATAGTTTTGCTTCAAAAATATGGTCAAAGCTGCCTCCATTTATTACAGACAGAGCAGGGCCTTTTATTCGCAAATGGATATACTAAGAAAACTAATAAATAGCGCTTTTGTGAAAAAAGCAATTCAACTTACAGGCCCTTTTCTATTTCTATTTATATTTATCAAATTTGTTGATATATTATTATTAGTAGAAACTCTAAAGTCTGCATCATTATTTTATCTTTTTTTATCATATATACTTACCATATTTATATTAATCCTTAGAATATTAAGAATATATCTTCCGATCAAAAAAAATATGGAAACTATTTCATTCTGCAATTTTGTAAAACTTTTTATATCAACTCGTTTATTGGGTTGGATAAGCAATGTGTTTATTTCTGATTTTGCGAACGCAATTATTCTTATGAAATCCCGGGAAAATAAGATCAGGATATCCAATATATTTATAATGAATAGAGTCGTGGATATAATATCTACTCTTATAATTTTTGGTATAAGCTTTTATATTAATGCTCATTATTTAAATACATATTTTAACTTCAGCAATAAAAAGTTGCTCCTGTCTTTTCTGTCGATTTTTATCATGATATGTGTAATTGTCTTACTAAGAAAGAAAATTATGTTCTACTTATCTGATTTAATTTCTACTGCAAAAACTTTCATTCCTGATACAGCTTTAATTTCTGTATCTATAGTTATTAGTGTTATTTTTTCTGTAATATTTGATGCCAGAGCATTAAATATTGATATTCCTGTTAGTTATTTGCTTTTTTGTTATACCGCTGGAATTGCTATAACGGTTTTGCCCATTTCTATATCAGGCATAGGAACGAGAGAGATTGCTTATATATTTTTATTAGAAATCATAAATATAAATCCGGAAAAAGCTGTAGCACTCAGCCTTATAGAATTTGTTTTTATCCCGCTTTTATCTTTATTAACAATGTATATTATTTCAATTATTGGAGTATGCCATGAAAATCGCTATAACCGTTGATCTTGAAAAAGATATAGGGTTTATGGATAGTTTTTATGGTATTGATGAAGGTCTTCCTTTTTTGCTTGATATTTTCAGAAATAAAAACATAAAAGCAACATTTTTTATAAATTGCGAAGCTATTGAGCATCTTTCTAAAAACGGCTTTTTAAGTCAGCTTATAGAAGATTCACACGAGATAGCTTCTCACGGTTACCATCATAATGATTACAGAATGATGAATTATGACAGGTTGAGGAATGAGATATGTCTTTCAAAGAAGATTATTGAGGAATATACAGGCAGGACTATAAAAGGATATAGAGCGCCACAGTTTTTAATCAATCCTGATATTGTGAATGCCATAAAAGAATGCGGCTTCATCTATGATTCTTCACTGCCTGATATGTCAGGAATAAGCGCAGCAAAAATGAGAAAAGTTAAAGTGGATGAAAAGCTTTTAAATACTTTTAAGGAAACAGGCGTAAGGGAATTTCAAATAGATTCAATTCCATTTATAAAAGTGCCTCATGGAATTTTATGGATAAATTTTATTTCATTCTTACTTTACAAACTCTTTATGTTGAATAACAAAAAGAATTTTATGATATTTTATCTTCATCCATTTGATCTTATAGAGAAAAAAAGCCGTATAAAAATGAATTTCAAAAGAAAGATATTTTATCTCAAGAATGAAAATGGTATAAAGGAACTTCTCAAGGAACTATTAGATTACTGGATTTCAGAAGGAACAAATTTTGTTAAGTTAGAAGATGAACTATGACAGATAAAAAAAGAATGATTCTTTTAACAATAACCCATTTCAATAATACAAAGGAAGTAGAGTGTTTTCTCAGGCATATTTCCGACTTTAAATTACCTTATAACTGGCATATTGGAATTGCAATTACGGATAACAGCAATAATCTAAAACTTCCCGATAAATTCACCCCAAATATTAAAGTTTATATGCCCTTAGAAAATATTGGATATTTAAAGGGATGTTCTTTTGCATTCAATAAATGGATTGAAGAATCAAAGTTTTATCCTGAATGGGTTGTTATAACCAACACAGATATTAAATTTGATGAAAAATTTTTCAACAATCTTGTTAATTTAATTCTTCCAGAAGAGGTATGCTGTATTGCGCCAGATGTCCTGTTAGAAAATGGGTATCGTCAGAATCCTCATAAGAAATGCAGACCAGGTGATTTTGAGATGTATGCTTATACTTTAATATACAGGAATACATTCTTAACGTTTATTTTAGATAACTTATATTATTATTCCTGTAACTTGAGACGAAAACTTAAAGATAAAAAAATAAAGCTTCCTTCTAATTTTGAATTAATTTACGCACCTCACGGGAGTTGTTTTCTTTTAAAGAAAACATTCTTTGAGAAAGGCGGTAATTTAAATTATAAAGGATTTATGTATGGCGAGGAAATTTACATTGCAGAAGAGATTAGAAAACTTAATTTGGATGTTGCATGGGTTCCGGAATTAAAAGTAACGCATTTTAAGAAATCAACAACCTGCAAGGTTTTAAATGAGAAAAAAGTCCGCTGGAGATTGGAAATATCAAAAATATTGTGGAATGATTATTTTGCAAGAAAATAGATTAAAATAGTTTTATATAACTAATGAAATTATCTCGCTTCTTGAAGATGCATTCATTTTTTGCATTATATTTTTTATATGATCCTTTACAGTATATTCGCTAATTATTAAAGATTTAGATATATCTTTATTGGATAATCCATTACAAATAAGTTTCAAAACTTCTGTTTCTCTTTTAGTCAGGCCAAATTTTTTGCTGATGTTGGAATAATTTACAGGGCGTTTTTCTACAATATTTTCTATTAAAACCATTATATGTGAAGGTTTATTATCTAAATGCAAACCTAAACAGAAAGCCCTTACTGAAAAAAAAGAACCTTTTTTGTTGCGCAATAATTTACATAAAGGATTATCAGGTGTTAGCGTTTTCCCCGATTTAATTTCTGTTTTAGCAATATTGCAGATATTCTGTATTTCTTTTAAGAAATTTTGTTTGCTTTTAACGTTGAAATCTTTAATAAAAGATATTTCAGGCAGAATCTCAGCAGCTTCTTTATTTGAATAACGTAATTTATTGTTCAGATCAAAGATAAGTATGCCTGGATTCGCACGATTTTTTACAATTTCAATAAGATTTTCTTTATCCATCGTCTTATTAATTATAACAAATTAAAAACTTACAAAGAAGAAGAGTAATACAATAAAAAGAAAAATGCGGTTTAAATAATGCAGATGTTGAGAGAAAATTTATTTTTTACAACCCCTTGATCCCCCTTTGTTAAGGGGGATTAAGGGGGTTGTCTATTCCTTTGTCATCTTGTTGTTTTATTTAAACGCTATAACGCAATGAACGCAATAAACGCATTAAACACTATGAACGCAATAAACAGTTTGAAAAGTTCCAGTCGCTATAGCGACTAACTTCCAGTGCCGTTTTTAGGCACTCAATTCCAGACTCGCAAAGCGGGTCTCACTTCCAATGTGAAGCATTAAATTTGATGAACGCAATGAACGCAATTAACGCAATTAACGCTATAACGCAACGAACGCTATAACGCAATGAACGCAATGAACGCTATAAACGCTATTTGCCTTCAGCCTTTTTATGAGATTATGAACTGTGCCTGTGTATTATCTGGGTTAAATAATTAGCAAATGGCTTTATTTGATAGGCATTAATAAATTATGCTCTTCCAGGAATTGTTTCCAGTTTAAAACGAGTACATTTCCAAGACGATAAGGTTCATCTGTATTGCATATTACATAACAGGGGATATCCGGATAATCATCCTGAAAAGATTTTAACCCCGTTAACTGAGCAGATGTAACAGTTTTAGACCATTTAATTTCATAGGCACCTAATATTCTATTGGAATGCTCTGTTAACATATCAACTTCTGCTCCTGTGTTAGTCCGCCAGTAATATAAATTTATCATGCTTTGATTGGTTTTAATATGTTTCATGGTTTCTATTATTATAAATTGCTCAAATAATCTGCCAAGAAGATTTGGATCCGTAATGTTTTGATTATATCCATTTATAATATTTGTAACACCATTATCAAAAAAATAAAATTTAGGATGGCCTGTGAGTCTTTTTCTCAAGCTTTTTCTCCATGGTTCCAAACGAAATCCGATTAAAGTATCAGTCAAAATTTCATAATATGTTTTAACAGTCATAACAGCCTGCCTGCATTCACGAGCAATTGAAGAGTAACTTACAATTTCCCCGAATTGGCTTGCGGCCATGTCAAGAAATCTCGAAAATGAACCCAAATGCCTTACTATGCCTTCTGATTTAATTTCTTCCTTTAAATAAACTTCAACATATGCATTAAGAATATCTATTTTCTCTTGCTCTGTTTCAGCAATAAAGACAGGAGGAAGTGAGCCAAATCGTAAACAATGGAGCAAATCAGCCCTGTCAGAAATTTCCTGCCATAAAAATGGAAATAACAATCGCTGAACAGCACGTCCACCAAGTAAATTTGCATATCCTCTCTTAAGTTTACGTGCGCTTGAACCTGTCAGAATAAATTGTAATTCTGTATTATCAATTAAATATTGAACTTCGTTTAAAAGTTCGGGAAGACGTTGGATTTCATCAATAAAAACATAATTTATTTTCTGCTTTTTCTCTAATACTTCTTTTCTCAAAAGAGATGGGTCTTTTGAATATTTTAAAAATTGATCACTTAAAAGAAGATTAATCTTATATACTTTTTCAAGATAAGTATTGTTTATAAGTGTAGTTTTGCCTGTTTGCCTTGGACCAAGTAAAAAAAATGATTTTTTTGTGGGAAGTTTTAATAATCTTTTTATCATATTGTAAAAGTGTAATACAATATTACAATATTGTCAATAAAAAGACAGGAATATTTATTTTTATGGTCAATTGTATTATAAAGTCATAAAAATTATTATAACCCTGTATTTTTTGAACAGGTTTTATTGACACATCAACGGTCAACCCCAAAATGCGATTAAAATAATGCAGACTTTGCTCAAAAATTATTTTAAGATAACAACCCCTTGATCCCCCTTTGTTAACCCAACTTCCGCACAAATTTTAAAAAAAAGGGCTTTTAAAAAAATCTCATTTACATAACATATTGAAATACAAAGAAACACATACATAAAATACCACAGGATTTATAAATAGTGA
>JACAFE010000062.1 GCA_013388435.1 Nitrospirota bacterium
CCCAGGGAGCAATCCCTCTGAAGGTCTGTGGTAGACTACCACGTTGATAGGCTGGAGGTGTAAGTACAGTAATGTATTCAGCTGACCAGTACTAATAGACCGTGAGACTTGACCCTTATTTTATTTCCCTCCTGTTGTCAAAGGAATCAAGGGCCTTTGAGTAAAAAGGCCCTTTTTATATGGTTTAAGGAGTTAAAATGAGAGAGAAAGATATTTTTGAAGAGATTATAGACATTGGTAAAAGACGAGGGATTCTTACATATGATGAAATAAATGATGCACTTCCTTCTGAATTTTTCTCGCCTGATGAAATAGAAGATTTAATGGATGTGCTTCAGGATATGGGAGTTAAGGTTGTTGACCATGAAGAAATTTTACCACCAGAAGAAGAGTTAGAAGAAGAAATAGAAGAATACGAAAAAACAGAGGACCTTGTTCAGGCATATTTTTATTCAATGGGTGATATTTCGATTCTTACGAAAGATGAAGAAACAGAACTTGCAAAAAGACTTGAGGAAGGGAAATCTATTATAAGAGAGTTGGTAATCGAACTCCCAATTTATAAAAAGCTCGAAATGAGTTTAGATGGTGGTAATGAAGAGGAGGAAGAAGAAGAGGAATTAGAGGCTGAAGAAAGAACTGACGAAGCTTTATTAAAGAGTGTTGAAATTATTGAAGCAAGAATGAAGGAAATTGAGGCTGCTGACAAAAAGATTTCAAAATATGGCTCTCTTAAAAGTCTTAAAAATCTTATAAAAGAAAAGAAGAAAAAGAATATAGATACAAAGAAATATGAATTATTGGCAAAAGAAGTAGAAAAAGTATATAAAAGAGTAGAATCTGAAATAGGCGCAAAAGTTGACCAAATCAGGGGGATGTGGTCGCGTATTCAGAAAGCAAAAATACTAATATCTACAGCAAAAGATGAATTAATTACACGAAATCTTCGCCTTGTTGTTAATATAGCAAAAAATTATGTGGGTAGAGGTCTTCCATTACTTGATCTTATTCAAGAAGGCAATATAGGATTAATGAAGGCTGTAGATAAATTCAAATACGAAAAAGGTTTTAAATTCAGCACGTATGCAACATGGTGGATAAGGCAGGCAATTACAAGAGCATTAATTGATCAGACAAAAACCATAAGAGTGCCTGTTCATATGATGGAGTTCTACAACAGGGTTACAAAGGCGTCCCGTGAGCTTACACAGCAGCTTGGCAGAGAACCTACCAATGAAGAAATCGCGCATAAACTTTCAGTGCCTATAAGAAAAGTCGAAGAAGTTTTCAGAGCAATACAGGATCCGATTGCTCTTCAAACACCTGTTGGAGATGAAGACACAGAACTTGAAGATTTCATCGGTGATAAAAATAGCCCTTCTCCTTATTCCGATGCTGAAAAAATTGAAGCATCGGAGCAAATTCAGCAGGTACTTAAGACTCTTACTCCTAAGGAAGAAATGGTTATCCGTATGAGATTCGGAATAGGCGCTGACAGGGACCATACTCTCGAAGAAGTTGGCAGACATCTGTCAATTACAAGAGAGCGTGTGAGACAAATTGAGGCGAAAGCTCTGAGAAAATTAAAGCATCCAAGTAGATTAAAGGCTTTAAAAAGGTTGCTTACTACTCCTGCTTAATTTTTGTTACAGGGTCTCCTTTTGTAAGGGCATCAGTGCTTTTCTTTATAATTACTGTTGATGTTTTTTCACGAGGATTAATTACCTGTAAAACGCCGTTATAAATTATGTGTTTGCCCTGCTCAAGAGTTGCAAGCAAATCTCCTGTCTGCAAACCATCTCTTGTTCCTTTGTCAATATATGCGATGTCATAAGGAACATTAATTAAATGCAGGTGTTTTGAAGCAACAATATATCCTTTTATATCTGGAGTCCTTGGGTTTTCAGGTTCAATAGGCGGATCCACTTCATAATAATCATCTAAATAATAACCTGTTGAAATGTCTGTATATGCTTGAGTTACTATGATTTTTGGATCATCATTTTCTTCTTGTCCTACAACTTCAGCAGTGCCGACAACATCAATTAGATATCCGAGTTTTTTGCCTGTTTTTGGGTGTTTAACTTTTTCCATAACATGGAAAATATAAAATTTATCACCTTTTTTCACAGGTTTATTTATTTTGATAAAAGCATAGTCATCTTTTCCAATAATAGTCCTTCCAGTCGGTGTATCTTTTATATATCCAACATTTGGAATTGTATCAGATATATATCCGCTTGCAAGAAAAATATGCTTATTAACAATATAATTTTTCTTTTTGGGAGTGATTTTTACTTCCTCTTCTTTTTTTATTTCATGTTTAGTTATTAAAGGCATAGGTGCAGGTTTTTTTATTACAACAGGCTCAGTTGCTGGTTGAATTTCTTTTTGGAGTAAGTATAATGGAATTCTGATTCTCTGACCCGGGTATATTCTATCAGGGTTTTTAATTTCAGGATTTTCCTTCCAGACCTTTGGCCACAGGAAATAATCACTCAACTCTTTACCTGAAATATCCCAGAGTGTATCACCTTTAATTACAGTATAGTCTTTGTATTCTATTTCCTGTGCTGAAATATACGAGCACATTAAAAATGTCAGGAAAAATATACCAATGACTGATGTTATTTGTGCATTTTTGCCCATTATTAATGCTCCTTTATAAAAGTTTTACTTTAATTAAAAATAACTGACTTAAAGAAAACTGTCAAGTAATATATTTTTTTGGTTTGCAAAATAAAATCTTTCCCAATATATATGATTTCTGATAAGATTTAAATAATGAGAAAAAATAACAGAATAAAAATTGCAATCTATTCTTTTTTTATTTTGCTGCTGTTAATACCAGTTACAATCTATGCAGCAGATGTAAAGGAATACTTTCTTTCAAATGGATTGAAGGTAATAATTATTGAGGAACACAAAGCTCCTATAGCAACATTTCAAATCTGGTATAAAGTTGGTGCTGTGGATGAACCTATGGGGAAATCTGGCTTGAGTCATTTACTTGAGCATATGATGTTTAAGGGAACAAAAAATTATGGACCTTCAGAATTATCAAGAATTATTCAGAAAAATGGCGGAACAGACAATGCTCATACAACAAAAGATTATACTACTTATTTCGAAATACTTCCTTCTGACAGAATAAATATCGCTATAAAGCTTGAAGCAGACAGAATGAAAAATCTTTTATTAGATCCCAAAGAAGTTGCGTCTGAAAGAAATGTGGTTATGGAAGAAAGAAGGCTTAGATATGAGGATGATCCGCAAAATTCGCTTTTTGAAGATGTTGTTGCTGCTGCATTTAAAGTTCATCCTTATCAAAAACCTGTCATAGGCTGGATGTCTGATATTCAATCTATTGATTTAAACGATCTTAGCAATCACTACAAAACGTATTACTCTCCAAATAACGCCGTAATCATAATAGTTGGTGACATAAAGCCGGATGAAATTTTAAAACAAATAAAATCAGAATTTGAAAATATTCCCCATACAGAAATACCCGGACGAATTAAATCCATTGAACCCGAACAAAAAGGGGAGAGGAGAATAATTTTAAAGAGAGAAGCAGAAGTTCCTGCTGTTATGTTGGCTTATCATGTTCCTAATTTTCCACATGAAGACAGTTATGCCCTTGATATTCTTAGTGTGATTTTGTCTGGAGGAAAAAGCTCGAGACTATATCAATCAATGATTTATGAAAAGAAAATAGCTATAGATGCATCTGCAGATTATATAGGATTTAGCAGATTCCCACATCTTTTTTATTTTTTTGCTGTTGCAGTTCCTGATAAAACTCCTGATGAAATCGAAAAAGCATTGTATGAAGAAATAGAAAAAATTAAAAAGGAAGGTCCTTCAGAGAATGAACTTCAAAAGGCTAAAAATCAAATAGAAGCTTCATTTATCATGGAGCAGGATTCGATCTATATGCAGGCTATGAAATATGGATTGTTTGAAATTCTTGGTGACTGGAAATTGATTGACAAATATCTTGAAGGAATACGCAAGGTATCTTCTGAAGATATTACTCGTGTTGTAAAAAATTATTTTATCGAGGAAAACAGGACAACAGGAATTCTAATACCAGCAAAGAAAGTGAATAGTAAAAAGTGAAATTCAAAAAACTAATAAATTATTCGAAAAAAAATAGCATTTTTATTTTATTAATATTTTTTGCTTTTTATTTGCTCTTACTTGCCGATGCTTTTGCTATTAATGTAAACAGAACCGTACTCC
Source organism: Nitrospirota bacterium (assembly GCA_013388435.1). Classification (GTDB taxonomy): domain Bacteria; phylum Nitrospirota; class Thermodesulfovibrionia; order Thermodesulfovibrionales; family SM23-35; genus DYFC01. The sequence goes on from JACAFE010000062.1 coordinate 4,249, forward strand.
CAAATGGTCTGACAGTTTTACATTCAGAAAACCATAACCTTCCGATTGTAATGGTTACAATGATAATAAAATCAGGCCAAACTCGTGAACCAGATGATAAGGCAGGACTTGCAAATTTAACAGCCGGGCTTCTTAATGAAGGCACAAAAACAAGAACATCAAAAGATATAAGCGAAACAATTGATTTTATAGGAGCCTCTTTGAATGCCTCGGCAGGTAATGATTATATTACAGTGGCTCTTTCAGTATTGAAGAAGGACTTAAATAAGGGTTTTGAAATTTTTTGGGATATAGTTTTAAATCCGATTTTTCCACAGCATGAAATTGAAAGAAAAAAACAACTTATAAAGGGATCTCTGAAACAGAGGGAAGAAGACCCTTCTTTTCTTGCGGAAAAAGCTTTTATTAAAGAAGTTTTTGGTGAGCACCCGTATTCAAGACTTATAGAAGGGTCTGAAGAGACGATTGATAAAATTAGCAGGGATGATATTTTAAAATTTCACTCAGATAATTTTCTTCCGAATAATTCTATATTATCAATCGCAGGTGACATCACTCAAGATGAATTAATAGTTCTTCTTGAAAAATATATAAGTGAATGGAAAAAAGTGGAATTGCCGGAGAGAAAGCCTTTAAAATTTGAACCATACAAAAATAAGAAAATTGTAAGGATAGACAAAGATATTACTCAGGCTAATATAATTCTCGGCAACTATGGAATCAGCAGGGATAATCCTGACTATTATGCTGTAACAGTCATGAATTATATTCTTGGTGGAGGAGGATTTGCTTCAAGACTCATGAATTCAATAAGAGATGAAAAGGGGCTTGCTTATGATGTACATAGTTACTTTGCTGCTTATAAAGAAGCAGGATATTTTCAATCAGAATTGCAAACTAAAAATGAAACAGCCAACGTTGCAATAGATGAAATTATCAGACAGATTATAAAAATCAGGACAGAAAAAGTAACTGAAAAAGAACTCTCTGAAGCAAAATCATATCTTACGGGAAGTTTTCCGAGAAGGCTTGATACAACAAGAAAAATAGCTGATTTTCTTGCAGCAATTGAATTTTTTAATCTCGGGCTCGACTATGATAAAAAATATACGGATTATATAAACTCTGTAACCGAAGATGATATCTTGAGAGTTGCAAACAAATACCTTGACCCAGAAAATTATATACTTGTTATTATTGCAAATCAAAGTAAAATTTCCATACCACAATAAATAATAGCTAATAGCGAAGAGCTTATAGTAAACAACTATTAACATAATCAAATGGCAATAACTCAATTTATGAACCAAAATAAACTACCTTAAGTATAAGAACCTTGCTTTATTTTTATATTTTAATGTAATTACCTATTTTATCTCTGAGGCTTACGCTTCGACTTCAGCCTCAGTATAAATAAACCCGTGATTTTGTTTCATAAATTGAGTTATTGCCAATAAACAACCTTATAACTAAATTGACAAAGGAATATACAACCCCCTTAATCCCCCTTAACAAAGGTGGAATCTGGCTTATAGCAAATAGGGAAGAGCAAATAAATAATAATCCTTGGTTCTTTGCTCTTGGCTCATGGCTCTTCGCTCTTTCCCGGTTTCCCCTAAAAAATGGGAATCAAGGGATTGTAAATAAAAATATTTTCGCAAAATCTGCATGATTTTAATTTCATTTTTGGGTTAAATGCATTTTCAGTTTGGAGTATGAAGCAATAGATTGAAAAAATGTTTGAAAAATGATTATTATTAATGTCCATACACAGAAGGGGTTAAAGCAAATTCCATCAGAATTTGCTAAGGCTGGTTTTGAACTTATGAACGAAATTGAAAGACTGCGAAAAAAGATTGATGAAATCGACGATAAAATATTAAAGCTTCTTAATGAAAGAGCTGATATAGTTCTTGAAATAGGCCGGGTTAAATCAAACAAAAAAACAAAGTTTTATTCTCCTGAACGCGAGCGCCAGATTCTTGAACGTCTTACAGCAATTAATAAGGGTCCATTTCCCAATGAACCATTAAAAGTAATATACAGAGAAATTCTTTCAGCTTCACTATCACTTGAAAAGCCTCTTAAAGTTGCATGTCTTGGACCTCTGGCAACATTTACTCATGTGGCAGCAATTAGACATTTCGGCTCCTCGGCAGTATTTGTTCCTGTTACGACTATTAAAGATGTATTTGATACTGTTTTGTCTAAAAAAGCTGATTTCGGGGTTGTTCCTATAGAAAATTCAAATGAAGGTGTAATAAGTTATACTCTTGATCTTTTTACTGATTATGACTTGAAAGTCTCAGCAGAAATAATGTTAAGAATAGTACATAATCTTCTCTCAAGAAGCGGTAAAAAAGAGAGAATCAAGAAAATTTATTCGTTCACTCCTGCAACATCTCAATGCAGAAGATGGCTTGCCAATAATATGCCCGGGATTCCAATAATCGAGGCCACAAGCACTGCAAACGCAGCAGAACTTGCAGCAAAGGATAATGAAGCTGCAGCGATAGCGAGTGAACTTGCTGCTGAGATTTATAATCTTCAATTTGTTGAAAGAAGTATCGAGGATAACAAGGATAACCATACACGATTTCTTGTTATATCAGAAGAATATCCCAGAAAGTCAGGCAAGGATAAAACATCCATAATGTTTTCTGTGAAAAATAAACCCGGAGCTCTTTATAACATTCTTGAACCATTGAAAAAAGCCAATATAAATCTCACAAAGATTGAATCAAGGCCATCCAAAAGAAAAGCATGGGAATATATATTCTTTGCTGATATGGAAGGTCATATTGAAGAAAAGAGACTCAAAAAGGCGATAGAAGCTGTAAAAGAAAATTGTCTTTATTTAAAAATACTTGGATCATATCCACACGGAGGATTGTCATGATTAAACCACCTTCATATGTATCTGAAATTAAGCCATATGTGCCAGGAAAACCCATAGAAGAACTTGAACGCGAACTTGGAATTACAGATTCAATAAAACTTGCTTCAAATGAAAATCCAATTGGACCTTCCGTAAAAGCCATGAAGGCATTGCTTGAAGGAATTATGACGCCGGATGTATCATCAGGAATCAATCGGTATCCGGATGGAAGTGGTTACTATTTAAAGAAAGCAATATCTGAAAAACTTTCAGTGCATGAAGATGAAATTATACTTGGTAACGGGTCAAATGAATTGATAGATATTGCTGTTAGAACTTTTATACAACCTGGAGATGAGGTTGTTATGGCTAATCCTTCTTTTGTCGTATATTTTTCATCAGTACATGCTCAGGGTGCAAAAGCTGTGCAGGTTCCTTTAAAGGATTATATACATGACCTTGACTCTATGGTAAATTCAATAACACCAAAGACAAAAATGTTATTTATCGCAAATCCCAATAATCCTACAGGCACAATAAACAAAAAAGACGAATTGAAAAGACTGATGGAGCGTATTTCCGATGACATACTTGTCGTGGCTGATGAGGCTTACATTGAATATGTTACCGATCCAGAATATGCAGAAAGTATGGAATATTTCAAAGATGGCAGGAATGTTCTGATTCTGAGAACTTTTTCTAAAATATACGGTCTTGCAGGCTTAAGAATTGGTTATGGAATAGCTCCTAAATATATTATTACTGAAATGAATAAACTCCGTCCGCCATTTAATACAAATACATTAGCACAAAAAGCTGCTTTAGCTGCAATTCAGGATGATGAACATGTGCATGCCTCACGTGCAGTAAATGAGAACGGCAAACAATATTTATACGAAGAACTCAATAAATTAGGAATAAAATATATACCTTCACAAGCTAATTTTATTTATATGATTCTCGAGCAGAATTCGTCAGAAATTTATGAAAATCTTTTAAGAAAAGGCGTAATTATAAGACCTGTCGGTCAAAAAGAAATAAGGGTTACAATTGGTCTTCCTGAACAAAATAAACGTTTTATCGAAGCATTAGGCGAGGTAATAAATAAGAAATAACATTATTTAAAGAGGAGTAAAAATGGATATTATTGTTTTAAAACCCGGGACAACAGAAGAACAATTGCGTCATATTATTAAAAAGCTTGAAAGTAAAGGACTGCAGGCGAATATCTCAAAAGGAACTGAGAGAACAATTATAGGAGTAATCGGCGATACTTCAAAAATAACTGAAGAGGAAGAAAGCGTTATAAGCATAATGCCGGGTGTTGAGGATGTAATGAGAATTCTCAAGCCTTACAAACTCGCAAGCCGTGAGTTTAAACCCGATGGTACTACTATAAATATTAAAGGAAATGTTATAGGCGGTAAGAAAATACAGGTTGTTGCAGGTCCTTGTGCTGTTGAGAACAGAACAATTTTAATGAATATAGCGAAAAAAGTTAAGGAAGCAGGAGCAACTTTTATTAGAGGCGGAGCTTTTAAGCCAAGAACTTCTCCATATTCATTTCAGGGACTTGGTGAAGAAGGTTTAAAATATCTTGCAGAAGCACGGGAAAAAACAGGTCTGCCAGTTGTTACAGAACTTATGGATCCGAGAGATATGGATGTTATACAAAAATATGCTGATATAATTCAGATTGGCGCAAGAAATATGCAGAATTTCAGACTCTTGCTCGAAGTCGGTAATTCTTCAAAGCCAGTTTTATTGAAAAGAGGCTTATCCGCGACAATAAAAGAATGGCTTATGGCTGCTGAATATATCATGTCAAAAGGTAATCATCATGTAATCTTATGCGAAAGAGGTATACGCACATTTGAAACCGCAACAAGAAACACACTTGATTTAAGCGCAGTTCCTGTGCTTAAAAAACTCACACATTTGCCGGTTTTTGTTGACCCAAGTCATGGTGTTGGCAAATGGGATCTCGTAGCGCCTATGGCAAAAGCTGCTGTCGCAGCAGGAGCGGATGGTCTTATAATAGAAGTTCATACGAATCCAGAGGAAGCTCTCTCGGATGGCGAACAATCTCTTAAGCCTTCTGACTTTAAGAAATTAATGAAAGATTTGAAGCCTATAGCTTCTGCAATTGGAAGAACTATATAATACGGAATGAAAATAACAGGAAGTTTTAAATTTCAAAAAATTACCATTTTTGGAGTTGGGTTGATAGGGGGCTCTTTTGCCCTTGCTATGAAGAAGAAAAAACTTTGCGGACATATCGTTGGATTCGGGAGAAGTGAAAAAAATTTAAAAAGAGCAAAAAATAAAAAGATAATTGACTCGTACAAACTTGACCCTGTTGCTGCCTGTAAAGACTCAGATTTAATCTTATTTGCAACACCAGTAGGTTTTTTTATTGATCTCGCAGAAATAATAAAAGATTCCCTTAAATCTGGAGCGATAGTTACAGATGTTGGAAGTGTTAAGGGGAAACTTGTATATGATATAGAAAAAATATTGCCAGAAACAGTTTACTTTGTTGGAGGGCATCCTATTGCAGGCAGTGATCAATCTGGAATTGATGCTGCTTCAGCAAATATTTTTAAAAGTGCTAAGTGTATGATTACTCCAACAGATAAGACGGATAAAAATGCAATGAATTCTGTAATTTCAATCTGGGAAACATTTGGTTCCATCGTGAAAATAATTGACCCTTATGAGCATGACAGAATATATGGTGCAATAAGTCATCTTCCGCATGTGATAGCTTATAATCTTGTCAATACAGTTGCTGAAATAGACAGTTCATATCTTTTATTTTCAGGACAGGGATTTAAGGATACAACAAGAATAGCCTCAAGTCATCAGGAACTCTGGAGAGATATATGTCTTCTTAACAGGGAAAATCTCCTTAAATATATTGAAGTTTTCATAAAAAATCTTGACAGGGTCAAGAAACATCTCAAGGCATCAGATGCAAAGTCTATTGAAAGAGATTTTGCTAATGCCAGGGAATTAAGAGAAGGTATTGGATAGAATAGAGATTCACCCGGTAAAATATTTTAAAGGTGAGGTTATACCCGCACCTGATAAATCTATTTCTCACAGGGCTGTAATTTTTTCTTCGCTCGCAAATGGTCGGAGTGTTATTAGAAATTTTCTTAGAGCAGAAGATCCTTTCAGCACTATTAATGCCTTTAGAGCATTAGGTGTCCAAATTGAAGACAGTAATGAAGAGATAATTATAGACGGTAGAGGCCTGAATGGATTAAAAGAGCCTGAAGATGTTATAAATTGTGGCAATTCAGGTACAACTATAAGACTTATATCAGGAATTCTTGCTGGAAATCCTTTCTTTTCGGTATTGACTGGTGATGCATCCCTGCGATCAAGACCAATGGGAAGAATTATAATACCTTTAAGTCAGATGGGAGCAGAAATCAGGGCAAGAAGTAATAACAAATATCCACCACTTTCAATAAAAGGAGGGTATTTAAAAGCAGTAAGATATGAAATGCCTGTTGCAAGTGCACAGGTAAAGTCTTCTATTATTCTGGCAGGACTCTATACCGATGGTATAACAGAAGTTATTGAACCTATTAAGTCAAGGGATCACACTGAAAGAATGCTACCTGCATTTGGGGCTGAGATAAATATAAAAGATAATGTAATCAGTATAAAAGGCAGGGCAGAATTAAAAAGCAATCTTATTGAGATTCCAGGAGATTTTTCTTCAGCAGCTTTTTTCCTTGTCGGAGCTTTAATAATTGATAACTCTGATTTAATTATTAAAAATGTTGGCATAAATCCCACACGTACAGGAGTTTTAGAGGTTCTTCAGAGAATGGGAGCGGATATTAAGATTGAGAATACAAGATATATTTCAGGAGAACCGGTTGCTGATTTATATTGTACAGGTGGAAAAAAGCTTAAGGCATTAAATATAAAGAGAGAACAAATTCCTTCTATGATAGATGAATTTCCAATATTATGTGTGGCAGCAACTCAGGCTGAAGGAGTTACTACTATAAGAGGCGCCGAAGAATTAAGAGTAAAAGAATCAGATAGAATAAAAAGTATGGTGTCAGAATTGAGGAAAATGGGTGTTGAAATTGAAGAATATCCTGATGGCTTAAGCATCAAGGGCAGCTCCTCTCTTAGAGGCGCTGATATAGAAAGTCACAATGACCATAGGATTGCTATGGCAATGTCTATTGCAGGACTTATTGCAGAAGGAGTTACCACTATAAATGGTGTTTCTTCAGTTAATATTTCTTTTCCCGGATTTTTTGATATTATAAGGAGACTTACTCACTGAAAAAAGTTATTGCTATAGATGGGCCCTCCGGGGCTGGCAAGACAACGGTTGCAAAGCTTGTTGCAAATAGTCTCGGGTTCAATTACCTTGATACTGGAGCTCTTTATAGAGCAATTGCACTTTCTCTAAGAGAAAAAGGCATTGATGAAAAAGATAATGATGAAAAAATAAAACATGCCATTAAAGATGTTGAAGTTCGGTATATCAATGGAAAAGTTTTTTTAAATAAAAGAGATGTCTCGGATATGATACGTACCAAAGAAATTGACCATTACTCTTCAGTTTTTTCTGCGAGAAAGATTATCAGGGATTTTCTGCTTAATTCACAGAGAAATGCTGCATTGTTTGACAATCTTGTCGTTGAAGGAAGAGATACTACAACCGTTGTATTTCCAGAAGCATATAAAAAAATATTTCTTGACGCGTCAGTAGATGAAAGAGCAAGGAGGAGATTTCTTCAATTTAAGGAAAAAGGAATAGATATTACAATTGAAGACGCCAGAAATAGTATTATTGAAAGAGATAAAAGAGATGAGAGTCGTGATTTAGCTCCTCTTTCAGTAGCTCCTGATGCTTTATTAATAGATTCTTCTTTTCTTTCTATTGAGGATGTTGTAAAAATAATTCTTGATTATGTTAGAAATTAAGGAATTGTATGGAGATTATTGTTGCTAAGACAGCAGGTTTTTGCTTTGGTGTAAAAAGGGCTATAGATATTGCCTTTAAATTAGCAAACGGGAAAAATGATGGCATATATACTTTAGGGCCGATTATACATAATCCACAGGTTGTTGATGAACTAAAAAGGCGCGGAATTTTCCCATTAGAGAATCCTGACAACTTAAAAAAAATCAAATCCTTGATTATCAGAACCCATGGAATACCTCTTGAACTTTCAGAAAAAATTGAATCAGCAGGCTGTGAAATAATAGATGCCACATGCCCATTTGTAAAAAAAGCACAATATTATGCTAAACTTTTAAAGGAAGAAGGTTATCAGGTAATAATTCTTGGAGAAAAAAATCATCCTGAAGTGCAAAGTCTTTTAAGTTATGCAGGAAATGACGCGGTTGTTGTAAGTGCTAAAACAGTTCTTCCAAAGCTTAAAAAAAAGATAGGCATTGTTGTACAGACAACACAACCAGTTGAAAATTTGAAAAAAGTTATATCTGACATCTTATCACATGCGAAAGAAATAAAAGTATATAATACTATATGTAGTTCAACTGCACAAAGGTTAAAGGAAACAGGACGTATAGCAAAAAAGGTTAATGTAATGTTTGTTGTAGGCGGGAAAAACAGCGCAAATACAACCCAGCTTGCATTGCTCTGCAAATCACTGGGAGTTCCAATATATCATATTGAGACAGCTTCTGAAATTAAAAAGAAATGGATTGAAGGAGCTGAATATATAGGCATAACAGCAGGGGCTTCAACCCCGGATTGGATTATAAAAGATGTAGAAAAAAGAATTAGAAATATAGGAGGGTCACAGGTTGGTGGAAATTCAAAATAACGAAATGGAAAAACTTTATGCTGAAACCTTTCACAGCATAGAAGAAGGAAATATTATGAAAGGTAAAGTTATTGCTATAAGGCAGGATGGAGTAATAGTTGATATAGGGTACAAATCAGAAGGTTTTATCCCTATTGATGAATTTAGCGAAGATGAAATAGTTACTCTTAAGCCTGGTAGTGATATAGAAGTTTATGTCGAAAATATTGAAGATGCTGAAGGAATTGTAGCCCTTTCAAAAGAAAGGGCTACAAGGATAAAAGCATGGGATTTTCTCGAAAAAGCATATAAAGAAGGTAAAACTGTTGAAGGGAAAATAACCGGGAAAACTAAAGGCGGTTTTTCGGTTGATATATCAAGGGTAACAGCTTTTCTTCCTGGCTCGCAGGTTGATATAAAACCTGTTAAAGACATTGATAATCTTATAGGTAAAAAACTACAATTTAGAGTCATAAAATTGAATAACAAGCTTTCTAATGTTATAGTTTCAAGAAGAGCAATTCTTGAGGATGAGTTGCAGAAAAAGAAAGCAGAGACTCTTAAGAAACTCGAGGAAGGCAAGATTATGAAAGGTGTCGTCAAGAATGTTACTGATTATGGTATTTTTGTTGACCTCGGTGGCATTGACGGACTCTTGCATATTTCCGATATTTCATGGGGAAGAATAAACCATCCTTCTGAATTTTTTTCTGTAGGTGATGAAATTGAAGTGCTTGTCTTAAAATACGAAAAGGAAACCGAGAAGGTAACCCTCGGATATAAACAGAAAAAGCCTGACCCGTGGTTATTGGTAGATGAAAAATACCCAGTAAATAAACGTGTATCAGGAAAAGTTGTAAGCATCACTGATTACGGGGCTTTTATTGAACTTGAAGAAGGTCTTGAAGGACTTGTGCATATATCAGAAATTGACTGGTTGCCGAGACCGAAGCACCCTTCAAAATATCTTTCAGTTGGTGAAACAGTAGAAGCAATTGTTCTGAAAGTTGACAAAGAAGAAAGAAGACTTTCTTTGAGTATAAAACAGATAAAACCAAGCCCGTGGCAACTTGTAGCCCAGCGTTATTCACCAGGTCAAAAAGTTTCAGGAAAAGTTAAGACAATTACAGACTTTGGGGTATTCGTTGGTCTTCCTGAAGGAATTGATGCGCTTATTCATATTTCAGACCTCTCGTGGACAAAGCATGTTAAACATCCATCCGAAATATTACGTAAAGGGCAGAAAATTGAGGCAATTATTTTAAGTATGGAACCTGAGTCCGAGAAAATGGCTTTGAGCCTCAAACACCTTAAGCCTGACCCGTGGCTTAAGGAAATACCCGAAAAATTCAAGCTCGGATCAGAGATGAAAGGCAAAATTCTCAATATTACTGATTTCGGCATCTTTGTTGAACTTGAAGACGGGGTTGAAGGTCTTATATATTCATCCGAAATAGTAAAACCATCAGGTGAAAACGAAGATGCCTTAAAACCCGGGGACGAAATTAATGTAAGAATCATAAAAGTTGATTGCGAAGAAAGAAAAATCGGACTGAGCATGAGAAATCTTAAAAGGCTTGAGGCATGAAGAAGTTTTTGCTTATTCTTTTTATAATTTTTGTACTTGCGGTAATAAGTCTTTTTTTCGTTTTTGCTCAAAGAGAAATACCGATCGGAGAAAAAGTTGCTCTTATAAAAATTGAAGGCCCGATATTTGAATCGACAAAATCTATTGATGAATTGAAAGGCCATTTAAAAGACCCTTCTGTAAAAGCAATAGTTATACGTGTAGACAGCCCGGGAGGAGCTGTCGCTCCTTCACAGGAAATCTATGAAGAAGTCAGAAAAGCAGCCGCAAAGAAAAAAGTGGTAGTATCTATGGGGTCTGTTGCTGCATCAGGTGGTTATTATATTTCTGCTCCTGCAACAAAAATATTTGCAAATCCCGGAACATTAACTGGTTCGATAGGAGTAATAATGGAAATTCCGAATATACAGGGTTTAATGAATAAGATCGGAGTCAAAAGTGAAGTTATAAAAAGTGGAAAACATAAAGATATTGCATCGGTTTTCAGGGGAATTGGCAAAGAAGAAAGAATAATTCTTCAGGGTGTACTGGATGACGTGCATGAGCAGTTTATTAAAGCTGTTTCTGAAGGAAGAAAAATGCGGATAGAAGATGTAAGAAATATCGCAGATGGCCGGGTTTTTACCGGTCAGCAGGCATTAAAAGCAGGGCTTGTGGATGAACTTGGAAATATTGAGGATGCAATAAAAGATGCTGCTAAACTTGCAGGAATAAAAGGAGAACCACAGGTAATAAGCAAGAAAGAAGGTTTTTCCTTGAAAAATATCATTAAAGATAATATTCCAGAAGAGGTTAATAATCTTTTTACTTCCGTAAAAATAAAATATATTTTTACTCCGTAAAATAAAAATTTTAGGAGGGCATATGACCAAATCAAGTCTAATAGAAAAAGTTACAGAAAGAATAGGTACGCTCACAAGGAAGCAAACTGAGATAGTTGTTGAAACAGTTTTTGATAGTATAAAAGAAGCTCTTGCAAAAGGAGAAAAGATCGAGATACGAGGGTTTGGTAATTTTAAACCCAAACAGAGGAGACCAAGAAAAGCAAGAAATCCAAGAACAGGCGATAAAGTTGAAGTTCCTGAAAAAAGGGTTCTTCATTTTAAAGTAGGCAAGGCTTTAAGAGAAGCTATGAACGCACATTAAAGAATTTTTATTTTAAGGTTAAGCTTATATAATCTATAAGTCTGCCCGCATTTATTAGATGTTCTGTTGTGCTATAATTTTTTATGGCTGCCATTGTTGAGAAACTTAATGAGATACTACAAAGATTTAATATAAAAATTGCCTATCTTTTTGGTTCTCAAAAGCAAAAGGGCATTGAGTTCCTGAAGGGTAATTCTGTAAATCCTGAAAAAGGTTCTGACCTTGACATAGGTATTGTTTTTGACAGAGTTCCAGATAATGCTTTTTTGCTTTATGGCGAGATTTACGTTGAACTTTCCGATTTATTCATCCCTTTTAATATTGATATTGTCTTTTTGCAGGAAACAGACAGTCTTTTACAGTATGAGGCAGTAAAGGGAGAAGTAATTTACTGTGAAGATCAGGAGTTCCTTGACAGGTATGAAGAGATGGTAATGAAAAAAGCGGGGGATTTATCCTATAAAATGAAGGAGTATGAAAAAGACTTTATTGAGGCTGTGAAAGATGGTTATTTCGAGATTGGACATAAATAAGATAGAAAAAAGTCTCTCAGTCATTCAAGAGTTTTTAATCGAGTTAAGAAAACTTTCTGATTTATCTATTGAAGAGTTTCTTGCGGATAAAAGAAATCCTTCATCAGCAGAGAGTTATCTTAGGCGATCACTTGAGGCAATTTTTGATATTAGCCGTCACATTCTTGCCAAGACATATGGATTTAAAGAGATTGAATATAAAAACATTGCAAGACAACTTGGTGAAAAAGGTATCATAGAAAAAGAATATTCAAAAACACTCATGAAGATGGCTGGATATAGAAACAGGATGGTTCATTTATATCATGAGATATCATCTGAAGAAATCTATAATATTCTAAAATATCATCTCTCTGATATCGAAAGATTTATTTCTGATATAGTCTTATTTATTGAAAAGAGCAATAAAAAAACAATCTAACACTTTTTTGGGTTAAATAAAAAATCAGGGAAGCGCTTAAATTCTTTCTTATATAGAGCAATTGCCTTTGAATAAATTTTATTCCAGAAACACGGGTCTTCTTTAAGAATTATCCGTAAAGGTTTCTGGCTGTATTCAATCATAAACCTGAAAACATCTTTTTTTGTAATTCCAGCATCCATAGCAGAAAAAAGAAGCCCTGAGAGGTCTTTTATAATCCATCTATTAGGTGTTTTTTCTCTCATTTGAACTCTATGAAGGTCAATAATATAAAGTTTTATATTTTTTCCTTCTTCCCAGTCTGGTATCGTTTTATCAAGAAGAAAATGACAGATATATAAATCCCTGTGATTGATTCCGCTTTTATGCATTGTTCTGGTAATTCCCGCAACTTTTTTTATTAAACTTAGTTTAAGATTAAAAGATGGAGGATTTATTTTCCAATTTTTTGTTAAAGCTTCAAGGCTGATTGTATTTGTGAGTTCCTCGGTAATGAGAAAAGATTCCATCCATAGAGGTGATGAACCTCTTTGACCAAATCCTGCTATTTTCATTGTATCTATCCCAAGTTCAGTTAGTTTATTAATTGCTTCCAACTCATTTCCAGCACCAAAAACAGGCAATTTTAAACTTGATATATTTTTTAAAATTTCCTTTAGCCCTATCTTTCTGTGAATTTTTACAAAAAAGCCTATACCGTTTACCTCAAATCTTAATGTTCTTCTATTTTTATGCTTTCTGAATATTTTACCTTGAAGATTCAAAATCTCATCAAAGGCTTTTTCTCTGGTGAAATATTTCTGAAGTACGGGACTAAGTTCCAATATTTCTTTTTTGCTCGGCATATTTTTCTATAATATCAGCAGCTTTTTCAGGCATGCTAAAAAAATCGTTTCTGGATATATATCTCAAACCATTTTCTTTCCACTTCTGCTTATAATCCGATGTCATCATGTAAGAAAGCATATTATTGAAATCATGCTGTTTGAAAGGAGATGGGATCAGCAAACCAGCATCTGCTTTTCTGATATGAAATGAATATCCGCATATTTCAGTAGCTATAACAGGGAGTCCTGCTGCCATTGCTTCAATTAATACTGTTCCGGTATTTTCTGTATATGCAGGGTGTAAAAGCAAATCCGATGCAGCCATAAATTCCGGAACATCTTCTCTTCCGCCAAGAAAAATTATCCTTGAGTCGATATTTAATTTCTTCGCAAGTTTAATGAAAGGTGAAGAGTTGTCATCTCCTATTATCAAAAGAATAGTTTTATTTTTTAAGTTTTCAGGAAGAGCTGCAATTGCTCTTAAAGAACGGTCGAGCCCTTTTGTTTTAAAAGAAGAGCCGACCGTAAGAAGCAAAAAGTGATTGAAATCAATTTCAAGTTTATTGCAGATTTTTTTGCGAATATTATGATTCTCATCCCTTATAATCCTGTCCTTTGATATATAAGGTGGCAGAATATGGAAACGGCTTGATTGTGTCCCATAGTATCTAATATATTTTGGTTTCTCAATTTCTGAAATGAGCATTATTTTTGTATTGCTTTTTTTGTCAAAAACTTCCTTTTCAAGAGCGATATAAGTCCTGTATCTTGGTAACAGTTTTTTTATTTTACTGCCGGATTCATATACTCTTGCCTTAAAGCACGGGTCAGCAGCATAGTAAATATCAAGACCATGCATTTTATTAAAACCTATTATAAGATCAAAATTTGTTTTTGATAAATGCTTATTGACTATCTCTGAAAAGTTCCAGCATCTTTGATGATTTGTCATGCCTTTAGGTTTGAAAACAGTAATATTAAACCCAGCAGGTATGTCTCCCTTCCACAACATTGTATTCACAAATACTTCATGCCCCCTTTTTAAGCAAATTTCTGCAATTTGTCTAAAATCTCTTTGAAGACCCCCGAAAGGAAAATATTTAAAAAGACAAAATGCTAATCTCATAGAAATCTTTTCCGCCCATTTTTTATCCATTCAGTTTCAGCTTGATTAATGATGCTCTCAATATTAATTCTCTTTTTTATTTTATTGTCTATACTGGAAAGATATTCGGGGAAAAAAATATCATTCACCCATTTTTCAGCTTCGAGCTGAAGTCCAAATCGATAAAATCTTATTAAATCTTCATATATACCTTTAATATTAAATTTGGTTGAGAAGGAAGATTGGTCTAAATCTATGAAAAATATTGTATAAGTATTATTATTTGCTTGAACAAGAATATTAGGCCATTTAAGATCTCCATGAATAGCTCCTGAATTGTGAAAATTAGCGATTGAATCAGCTATCTGTTTGTTTAGTTTTTTTTCTTTTTTCAATAAACCTTTTCTAAATGAATCTGATAATTTTTCTGTATTACTTAGAGCAGCGGAAATAAAAAAGGAGTGTTTTTGTCCAAGAGTTGCTTTAATATATTGTAATGGAATAGGTACAGGAAGCCCGATATTATAAAGCATAAAATTTTTTTCCCACAAACGTTCTGCTCTGTCTTTGAATATTTTATGTATAAAAAAGTCGAATGAGCCTCTATAGTTGAATCTTTTTATAAGCAGATCATAGTTTTTATTTATTGCTTTTCCCTGCAGAATTCCAACAGTTGTAGAAAAATCATTTTTTTTAAGAATAAAATATCTGCCTTCTTCGATTAAATCCTGAATAAATTCAGATGTTAGAGGCTCGAAATTTATATATTCACGCGGATTAATTTTAGGATGAATCTTCATTTAGAGTATTCGGTAAAGGATTGCCTGATTATTATCCCATTTTTTTACTTCTATAAAATCATGCTTTTTCATAACATCATGGAATTTGTATCTATTATTCTTCCACGACTTTGCTTCCCATAGAAAGTATTTAGCCCCGCTTTTTTTAAGCGTCATTATCATCTCATTGTAATCTAACCCTGTAATATAATCGTATTTTATCAGTTTGTTGCCACATAATATCTCCTGAGATTTGAGATTAGCATAAAACATAACCCTTGAATCAGGTGCAATTACAATTGTGCTTTGATTTTTTTCTGTCTCGGCAATAAATTCACCAATAGTTCTATAAATTATTTTATCAGATGTTCTCGGGATAAGATTTGAAGGATAAACAAATGCAGTTATTACAATATAAAGCACCAAGAAAGAAATAGCGATTTTGTCGTTTATTTTCATTTTGTTCAGGATATTCATTAATGTTGCAGATCCCGAACAGAAAAAAACAAAGGCGGGTAAAATAAAAAATACCGTATATCTGGGAGACAATATGTTAATTTTTAAATAAAAAAGATAAAGAGCAAGTAATGAACAGAGAGATAATAAAATAAGATAAATCAAATGCTTATCTCTTTTTATTTCTTTATGAATATTAAAAATACCAAGTATAAAAAAAATGACATAAGGCAGATATATTACCCTGACCATCTTTCTTTGTAGAAGATCGAGAGAGATTATGGATTTTTCAAATATACCGGGAGTAAAAATATTTGTCCATAAATCCTCAAAAAATCGCTGGTTTCTTGGCACAAAGTAAAAATTCCAGAGATAAAGAGCTTCTTTCATTAATAATGTATTCAAAAGATTGACAAGGATGATTAAGCCAATTGCTGGAAATATGAAAAAAAAGATTTTTTTAAATTTTTTATTTTCAAAAAATAAGATATATATAATAGAACCGATTATATATATTATTATTTCAAAACGTGCAAACCCTGCGATTAAAAATGAAACATTACTGAAAATTAAAAGAAATGCTCTTTTTTCATTTTTAATTGCAGTTACAAATAAGTAAATACCAGAGAGTCCGAAAAACCAGAATATAGGATCTTTAATTAGTTCAACACTATATGATACGAAAAAGGGGTTTACGCTTAAAGCCAGTCCGGCTAAAAAGGAGATTTTCATGTTAAAAAAATGACGCAAAAAAAGATACATAGGTATAACGGTTAAGGAACCAAAAATAAATGATATGGACATGCCCGCAATTATCCAGTCGCCTGTTATTTTAAAAAAAACAGGAATCAGCAAATGGTAAAGAGAAATAAAGTCATAGCCACAATCTCTTGCAAGATCCCAATTGTTAAGTGCAAGCGCTTTGGCCTGATTTATGTACCATACTCCATCATGATTAATTAAAGGAGTGTTTAGAAAAGCATAAAATCTTAATACGAAAGAAAATAAAAACAACCCTGAGATTATTGCGTAGTCAGTTTTATTAATTTCAGTTTCCTGATTATTTTTTCGCAAAATGTTTCCTTATTTATAAGATGTGAAAAACAGCATAATATTTTAAGATTTTTTTATTTATGTGAGCAAGCCTTCAGGTTTAATCAATAATTTCATATCAGGATGGCTTTTGTTTTTTTCTTTTGTTTGTTAGAAAAACAATTTTTCTTATCAATGTCTTTTTTGTTTCTGAAAGTCCAGGATTTACTCCAATATAGGATAAAATAAAACGTAATCTATCGGTTCTCGAAATATGAGATAGGCCGAGCATGTTTAACTGAACAAGGTTCTTAAGTCTATATTTTTCTGGCAAACGATTTTTTTTAACTGTTCTTTCGTTGTCTATAAAAAAAAATCTTGTATTATCTCCTGCGCCGCTTATTAGAATGTTACCAACCCTTAGATCACCATGAAAGATTCCTGATTTATGGAGGCGTCCTATTTCCTTGCCCGCTGCACAAATCATGGAGCGTTTCTCTTTAATTAATTCGGAAGACATAGGCATTTTATAATATTTTTTTATATATTCATATGTCCTTTCACCATCTACTGATTCAGTGATTAGAAAAATTTTTGATATAAAAAAATACTTTTTCTTAATTCCAAACAAAACCGGTCTGGGAGTATGAAAATTTTCTCGAAGAAGCATATGTCCTGCTTTAAAAGCTTTTTTTGCTCTATAAAAACCAAATAGATTTTTTAATATATCCTTTACCCCTCTGTTCAGGAATTCCTTATAGTAATAAACCCTGTTTGTTTCATTGTTTGCAAATTTAATTACCGAGGTAAAAGATGAGCTTTTTACCGATGCGCCTTTTTTCTTTTCAAACAAGTCTATTAAATCATCTTTAATTTTTAACATTTCCTCAAGATTATATGAATAAAGAATTACCCGAAAGTAACCGAATGTGAAATTTTTTTTATAAAGAATTTTAGTCATATTTGATTTTATTAAATATTTTTGACAACTTTTTGGCTCTATTTTCCCATGTAAATTTTTCTGATGATTTATAAGCGTTAATTGCAAGGCTCTTTGCTTTATCCTGATTATTTAATAAATAAGCAATCTTGTCAGCTAAATCACGAGGATCTCCATGTTTTGCGAGCAAGACATCTATGCCATCAACAATTTCTTCTTTAACTGATGGTAAATCAAAAGCGACGACGGGTTTGCCCATAGCCATATATTCATACAATTTTGTATGTGCAGAGTAGCTCCTTTTTCCTTTGTTAAGCGCACATATTACCAATATATCTATGTTATCGGATATCTCAGCTACTTTCTGTGGTTTAACAAAACCAAGAAAATTTATTCTCTCATTAACATTTAATGAAGTTGCAAGTTTTTTAAGTCTTATTATATCTTTTTCCGACCCGCCAATAATTTCTAATTTTACATCAGGCAGATAAGAAATTGCCTCAATCAAAATTTCCACACCTTGTAACGGGTATAATTGACCTATATAACCAATTGTTTTATTATTGTTTTCCTTTATCTTGAAAGATGCCCTCTCAGCAGCAAGCGGAACTTTAAATACAGGAACTTCAATTGTATAAGTTTCTTTTAAAATGTCGCCAAAACAATTCAGAAGTACAATTATTGCATCAACTCTTTTGAAGACCCATTCTTCATCAGGATTTTTTTCTGGAAGATTATCGTAAAATTTTCTGATCCGCAAGTCGTGAACTTCAATAATAAAAGGCAGACGAATAAATTTTTTGAATTTCAGCAAAAATCTGGCAAGTTTTATTTCCCTTAGATATATTATATCGGCTAACCCTTTTTTTCTCATTTTCAGAATCTTTAGAAGACAGAATAAATTGAATATCCCATGCCATGAAAAGTGCTTTCCTCTCAGCATAGGAACTTTAATGATTTGAAGATTTGACAGGGGTTGTAGTCCATAATATTCTTCTATGCTAAGATTCATGGCGGGTTTCCCTGTAATTATTCCTACGCGGTGTCCCAGACGGGCAAGGGCATGACAGGTTTTCATTATAACAATATCATTAACCCTTCCTGACATAAGACGCTGATTGTGTGGATAAATTATAACAGGCAGATTTTCCTGAAAATTGTTCATTAATAATTACGAAATTATATTTTATAGTATGATTTGAGTTTTTTCATTATACTATAAAAATAGTAAAAAATACCTGGCAAGATTATTGAGTTAACCTGAAAAATTCAGGCATTGTTTAAATAACGTAAAGAGAAAAATTTCATAATATCTGCATTATTTAAATTGCATTTTTGGGTTAAACTAAATATTACAAAACATCGCTTTTATTGAAAAAAGATACAAAAACTTCTTAAAAAAATGAAAGAGGTTTTTAATAGAAAGGTGGGGAAAAGTAAAATGTTGCCTGTTTTTATAGGAGGTCATCCGCGTAGTGGCACGACTCTGCTCGGAGATATTTTAGGTTCTCATCCTTTTTGCATATGTACTCCTGAATCACAATTTAAAGTAAGCGTTTATCAGAGACTTGAGATTAAAGACAAAGAATATTTTGATGTCAACAGGGCTTTTGAGAAAATAAAAAAACACTGGAGATACAAAATCTGGGCTATTGATGAGTTTATGGATTTTGAGGAAAAAATCAGTTCATATGAAGACCTGATTTTAATTTTAGTAAGAAAATATGCTATTAAAAATAATAAATTTAATGCAAGCATTTGGGTTGATCATACTCCTTCGAATATCCAGTTTGCAGAGCTGCTGAATTATATATTCCCTGAAGCAAAATTTATTCATATTATAAGGGATGGTAGAGCTGTTGCTGCTTCACAGATTCCTCTTGATTGGGGGCCGAATACTATTAGTGGAGCAGCATATTCCTGGATGGAAGCTATAAAAAAAGGATTATCTGCGGAAGAATTATTAAGAGATAAAATAATTAAGGTAAAATATGAAGAATTGGTTGCTGATGCAGAGATTGTCCTTAAAAAAATATGCGATTTTCTTGAAATAAATTATTTTCCTGAAATGTTGCAGGGAGGTGGGTTTAAAGTCCCCGAATATACTATAAAACAACATTTGTTGCTTGGTAAGCCTCCTGACAGATCAAGAATAAATGTCTGGGAGAAAAAACTTACGAAAAGGCAGATAGAGATATTTGAAAGTATTGCAGGAGAATTTCTCGAAAAATTAAACTATACTTTATTGTATGGAAAGAATGCAAAAAGTATGAATTTATCTGAAAAGCTCTTATTTTATTTATACGAATTATGGAGAGGTAGAATAATTAATAAAATACGTCATAAAAAAAGAAAAGAAAAAGGGATTATTTTAGCCAGGAAACAATAAGATATTTCATCATTATTATGAAAGGATAAAAAATTATATGATGGAAAGAAATATAAAACCTTATAAAGGAAAGATTGATAAAAAAGAAAGGTGGCAATTAAATAATCATAAATCTGTACTTATATGGTTTACAGGATTACCAGGTTCTGGAAAATCAACAATCTCACATGAACTTGAATATCTTTTATTTAAAAATAAAATAAGGACTTATGTGCTTGATGGAGACAATATCAGAAGGGGTTTATGTAAAGACCTTGGTTTTTCAGCTGAAGACAGAAGGGAGAATTTAAGAAGGGTTGGGGAAGTTGCAAAACTTTTTGTAGATGCCGGAATTTTGACTATAGCTTCATTTGCTTCCCCTTATATTTCTGACAGAAAGATGATCAGGGAAATGTTCGGAAACGAAGAATTTATAGAAGTTTACTTAAAGTGTGATATTTCTATCTGCGAAAAAAGAGATCCCAAGGGTCTTTATAAAAAGGCGCGTAATGGAATTATAAAAAACTTTACAGGAGTATCTGATCCTTACGAGGCACCTGAAAAGCCGGAAATATTGCTTGAAACGGATAAACTGACTGTTGAACAGAGCGTAAAATCTGTTTTTGATTTTCTTCAGGAAAAACAAATTCTGACATTAAATTCAGAAAATGTTATATAAAAATAATTTAATCCAAAAATGCATTTTTAAGCTTAAAGAGATTTTTTTGTGTAACTTTTATTCAAGATTTTCTGAAAATTCTGTATAATTGAAAAAAGAAAGGAGGTTTTAAAATTATGCGTGTTGCTATAAATGGATTTGGAAGAATTGGAAGGAATTTCCTTAGAACAAGCTGGGGGTGCAAAGAATTTGAGATTGTTGCTTTAAATGATTTGACTGACTCAAAAACTCTTGCTCATATTCTAAAGTATGATTCTGTTCACGGAATTTTTAATGCAGATGTAAAGCCTGGCAACGGCAGTATATTTGTTGACAACAAGGAAATTAAGGTCTTTGCTGTTACAGAGCCAGAAAAACTTCCATGGAATGATATGGGTATTGATTTTGTTATTGAATCTACAGGGAGATTTGTTGACAGGCCCAATGCCGCACGTCATCTTGACGCAGGCGCAAAATGGGTTATAATTTCTGCTCCTGCAAAAGAGCCTGATGTAACCATCTGTATGGGGGTAAATGAGGAAGTTCTTGACCCGACGAAGCATAAAGTCATCTCAAATGCATCCTGTACAACAAATTGTCTTGCCCCAGTTGCAAAGGTTCTTCATACAGAATTCGGGATAAATCGCGGCCTTATGACCACAATTCATTCATATACTAACGACCAGAGAATTCTTGATTTGCCGCATAAAGATTTAAGAAGAGCCCGTGCAGCAGCTTTGAATATGATACCCACAACCACAGGTGCAGCAAAGGCTGTTGGTATAGTGCTGCCTGAATTAAAGGGAAAACTTAATGGAATGGCTATCCGAGTTCCCACTCCAAATGTATCAATAGTTGATCTTGTAGCAGAACTTGGCAAAGACACTACCACTGAAGAAGTTAATTCTGCTTTGAAAAGGGCTTCAGAGGGTCCGATGAAAGGAATCCTGCAATACTCAGAGGAACCTCTTGTGTCAAGTGATTTAAACGGAAACCCGCATTCTTCAATAGTTGATTCAACATTAACAATGGTGCTTGAAAATAGAATGGCAAAAGTTCTCGCATGGTATGACAATGAATGGGGATATAGTACAAGGCTTAAAGATTTGATTCTTTATATAATTAAGAGGATTTAAGAATGAGAAACCACTTAGACCCGATTCCAGCAAAGGATATTTTCAATAAATTAACTATTGAGGACCTCAATATAAAAGGCAAAAGAGTTTTTATCAGAGCTGACTTTAATGTGCCTCTTGATGATAATCTGATAATAACCGATGATCGCAGAATTCGTTCAACTTTGCCTACTATTAATTATGCAATCGATGAAGGAGCAAAAGTTATTCTTTCATCACATCTCGGGAGACCAAAAGGTAAAGTTGACCCAAAATTTAGTCTTGCGCCTGTTGCTAAAAGATTGAAGCGTCTTCTGAACAAGGAAGTAATTTTTGCTCCTGATTGTATAGGCGGCCAGGTTGAGAACCTTGTTTCAAAGATGAATAATGGTGATGTCCTACTTCTTGAAAATCTTAGATTTCACCCTGAAGAAGAGAAAAATGATGAAGAATTTGCAAGGAGTCTCGCTAAATTGGCTGATGTTTATGTAAATGATGCTTTTGGAGCAGCTCATAGAGCTCATGCCTCAATAACAGGCATTACAAAATATTTACCTTCTGCAGCAGGCTTCCTTCTTAAAAAGGAAATTGAATATCTAAGAGGCGCCATAGATAATCCTATAAAACCATTTGTTGCGATTCTTGGCGGTGCAAAAGTATCAGGTAAAATTGGAGTTCTTGAAAACCTTGTGGGAAAGGTTGACAAGGTTATAGTTGGCGGTGGCATGGCTTTCACTTTTATTAAGGCAATGGGATATGAAATTGGTGTTTCACTTGTTGAAGATTCAATGCTTGAGACAGCTGAAAGAATAAGGATAAAACTAAAGGATAATAAAATAAAGTTTTATCTTCCTGTTGACTGCGTGATAGCAGAACATACAGGACCGGATAATGTTATTAAAATTGTTCCAACACAGGAGATTCCTAAAGGCTGGAAGGCATATGATATAGGTCCTGCTTCAGTAAAACTTTTTTCTGAAGCTCTCCAGGATGCTAAAACAATACTATGGAACGGGCCAATGGGAATGTTTGAAGTAGATGCCTTTACAAGAGGAACATTTGATATCGCGCGTGCAGTAGCTGACGCGTATGCAATGACAATTGTAGGTGGTGGAGACACCGACCTCGCTGTTCATAGAGCCGGTGTCTCCAATTTTATTACTTTTATATCAACCGGTGGTGGAGCTTCTCTCCAGTTACTTGAAGGGAAAGAACTCCCCGGTATCGCAGCTCTTACAAACCGTGAGGATTAGAAGGAGCTGCTAAGTTTTACTTATTTATTGGTTGCAACAATTCAGAATTATAAGTAGAAGATGAACATACTTTATGGGGTAACTTTTCATTCCTGTGTGAAAGAATTCCCCTTTTCATCTCTACAATAGATGGATTCTTACACTCAAACTTCTCAATAAGATACGCTGCTGCTACTTCGGGTTTGATAATATCTCCACATGTGAAGATATCAACCGCAGCATAATCATATTCAGGCCATGTATGAATCGTGAGATGGGATTCCGCTATAACAACTACCCCGCTGATACCAAATGGATTAAACTCATGGAAGGAAACGTCTATAATAGTAGCTTTTGCCTCTCTCGCAGCAGAAACAAGGGCGTTTCTGACATTATCGAGGCTTTTTAGAATTTTAGGATTACAATCCCGTAATTCCACTAATAAGTGGGTTCCTAAGGCATACAATTCTCTACCCCCCTTCTAACCTTCAGAATTTAAATAATTAAAGTTCTAAAATACAGAAAAAATATATTTATTGTCAAGAAAAAAATGTTTGTTTGTTACGTAAAAATCATTTATGTACTATTGGTAAAAAACATAATTGGACAAAATAGGATTCCATTATTGATTCCCATCAGTTAAATTTAAGCCATCTTAGATCTTTAAAGGGTGGTGATTTAAGATGGCAAAGAGCCAATAGCTATTAGTGAAGGGTGACAAACTCTGAACCGTGGTAAATGCTATTAACGATAGATTTATTTATATAGCTTATATCTATAAAAATCAAAATAAAGATATATATTTTTAATTAGACTTTCTTTTGTAAATAAAACAATATATTTAATAAAATCAAAAGTCAGGGGGTATCAGTATGAAGAAATGTTTTCTGTTTTTATTTTCATTGGTAATGCTATTTGTTTTATCAAGTCCCGGGGTAAGTTCAGCAAAACTGTCTCCATCCCAGAAAGAA
>JACAFE010000004.1 GCA_013388435.1 Nitrospirota bacterium
AAAAGAGACCCGTGATTTTGTTTCATAAATTGAATTATCGCCATTTGATTATGTTATTAGTTGTTTACTATAAGCTCTTCGCTTGTTGTTTTTTATTCTTCAGCCTTCAGCCTAAAGCCTTCAGCCTTTTTTTGCTATTCGCTCTATGCTATTTGATAAACGCAATAACGCAATAAACGCAATAACGCAATGAACGCAATAAACGCTATAAACGCTATGAACGCAATGAACGCAATAACGCTATGAACTCTATAACGCTATAAACGCTATAACGCAATGAACGCTATAAACGCTATAAACGCTTTTTGCCTTCAGCCATGATAGTTTATTTTGTTGCATAAATTGAGTTATTTTTAGCATTGTTGCAATGTCCGCATGGTTCGAGCAAAGGATTTACATATATACAGGGTCAATCAGTTTCTTCAGCATTAAAGCATTTTTTATGGCGAACCCACCATGACAGTTATTAAACATTGCGCAGGTTAATTTTGCTCTTTTATTTAAAGAATATATAGCCGGGATAAAACCTCTCAGTTCACTATCCGAATATTCATAGCTATATCGTAAAGAAGTCTCTATACCTTTCTTTAGCCAGTTTTCACTGTTTCTTCCATGAAATCTGATATAAGCAATATCTGTTGTTACTTCCGGGACAAAAGGTATTGTTGCATTAGTGCTATATTGTGGTTCATCGGCTGTAATATAAGTCAAATCGTTTTCTCTTAAAAAACTGAAAAGAAATTTTCGCCTCGCGGGTTCTAACCAGCTTCCATGACGGAATTCTACAGCAACCTGTAAATTTTTCATCTTACTCTTGCATTCAAGTATAAAATCAAATTTACTCTTACTATATTGAAACCATGGAGGAAATTGAAAAACTATTACACCGAGTTTTTTGCTTTTTACTAAAGGGGTCAACACTTCCCTGAAGCGTTTCGATAGTTCATCAAGAATAGAGGGTTCTTTTATATAAATTAATTTCCCGTTTCTATCTTTTTCAGGAAGACTATCTGCGATATCTTCAGGTAGAGTTTTCGGGTCAACTCCGTGACCTGTTAAAGCCCTGTAAGCTTTAATATGGAATATGAAATTATCCGGTGTTCGCTCATCCCACAGATAAGCTGTTTTCCTGTCAGGAATTGCATAATATGATGAATCAACTTCAACTGTATCAAAATGCTCAGAATAATACCTTAGTCGTGCTTCAGAAGTTTTGACATTCTTTGGATAGAATTCACCGCTTTGAATTAATGTTTTTTCAGTCCATGAACATGTTCCAACGCGTATCATGATTTTGAAAGAATCTCTATTTCCTTCTTAATCTTACCTGTCTCAAGCCCGACTCCTGTCCAGTGTACCAATCCTTCTTTATTAATTAAAATTGTGGTTGGCCAAACAACTATTCCATAACTTGTAGATATAATTAAATCCTGATCCATTAATACAGGAAAATTTAATCTTAATCGCCTTTTGAAAAACCGCACAGCATCCTTCGATTCCCCCATATTTATAGCGAGTATTGTTAAGTATTTTCTGTATTTTTCCTGAACATATGTCATTTCCTGCAACTCCTGCTTACATGCTTCACACCATGTTTTCCAGAAGACAAGCATTACAATTTTACCATAATAATTATGCAGCTTCACTTCTTCACCTTCCAATGTATAGCTATAAAATTCAGGAGGAGCACTGCCTATCTTAACCTGTGGCAAATCTCTCTTGATAGACTGCATATCGCAACTGCATAAAGAAAGAATAGACGCAGATAAAAATACAATAAAAATTAATCTAACCATAATATATGATAATATAAGTCTTTTTTAAATTTGAAACAAGTTGTTATAATTAAATTGCCAATATGGGAAGCGTTCATACTAAAAACAAAAAATTTTTATTGATATTGCTATGTTTTTTTACTCTAATGTTTTTATTTTCCTGTTCAACAATCCCGAAAATTAATGTATGGATATATGACAATTATTTGGAAAAACCCTTTAAAAAAATTTTTGTGCTTGTAGCTGTTAATGACCCTGTAATCAAAGTAAATTCCGAGGAAGAATTTGTTAAAAGTTTAGGCTTTAATAATATTGATTCTATTGCAAGTTACACTGTGCTAAGATACCATGTTTTATCAAATAAAAAAACTATCATGTCTATAATTAATGATAATGAAGCAGACTGTTTATTGATTATGAGAATAATTAACATTGACATTGATAATGAATATATTATTAAAAACCCGGTCAAAGAACGGTATCATAATTGGTATGAATATTACAGTAATAGTTTCAATTTTATTCCGTCTCCTAAAAAATTTACAGAAAATTATTATGCTGTTATGGAAGTAACATTTTATAATATGAAAGATGAAAAACTTTTATGGCTCGGCCAATCAGATTTATTCTTAATGGATTGTGCTTGTCAGGATATTAAACCATTAATAAGATTATTGACTGATAGGCTGTCGTCTGACTTAAAACAAACAAAAAAACTGGTGGACGGTAAGGGATTCGAACCCTCGACTTCCACGTTGCGAACGTGGCGCTCTCCCAGCTGAGCTAACCGCCCACTCTGAAGAAATTATATTTTAAGATATTTTCTTGAATTTATCCATTATCCCGTAGATTCAAATTAAAAAACGCAGATGTTGCAAATAATTTATTTATAAAAACCCCTTATTCCTACTTTTCTAAGGGGTTAAAGAGCACATAGCAAAGAGCGAAGAGGAGCGAATAGCTTATTGTTCATTGCTCTTTGCTATGTGCCTTCAGCCTAAAGCCTTCAGCCTTTTTTATGATTCAAAATCGCAAAAGTGTTTTCAGGGAAAATAAATGTGCTGCCTCCATCCCTTCTCTTTTGAAGAAGGCATGGAGGCGGATGGTATTTTTAAATGTCGTAATAGAGGAAAAATTCATAAGGATGGGGTCTTAATCTGAGAGCATCAACTTCTTTTTTTCTCTTGTAACTAATCCACATTTCGATTGCATCCTCTGTGAATACATCACCTTTTTTGAGAAACTCATGATCTTTTTCGAGACAATCAAGTGCATCTTCAAGAGAACCCGGAAGACTTGGAACTTTGGCAAGTTCTTCAGGTCCGAGTTCATATATATCTTTATCAAGAGGTTCTCCCGGGTCTATTCTATTTTCTATGCCATCAAGACCTGCCATTAACATTGCTGCAAAAGCAAGATATGGATTACATGAAGGGTCAGGGAATCTTACTTCAATTCTTTTTGCTTTAGGATTTGCAGAATACATCGGTATTCTGATTGAAGCAGACCTGTTTCTGCTTGAATACGCAAGATTTATGGGAGCTTCATAACCCGGGACAAGTCTTTTATATGAATTTGTTGTTGGAGCAACAATAGCTGCAAGTGCAGGTGCATGTTTAAGAATTCCACCAATATAGTAAAGAGCCATTTCAGATAGTCCTGCATATCCATTTCCTGCAAAAAGAGGTTTCCCGCCTTTCCAGAGGCTTTGATGTGTGTGCATGCCTGAGCCGTTGTCGCCAAATAATGGTTTTGGCATAAGTGTAACAGACTTACCGTTTCTTAGAGCAACATTTTTTATTATATATTTATACATCATAAGTTTATCAGCCATGTTAACAAGAGGTGAAAATTTCATATCAATCTCACACTGTCCGCCTGTTGCAACTTCATGGTGCTGTGCCTCAACATTTATACCAGCTTTTTCAAGTTCAAGTACCATCTCTGTACGAATATCCTGAAATTTATCCATAGGTGGAACCGGGAAATAGCCTTCTTTATGTCTTGGTTTATACCCGAGATTCGGGTTTTCTTCTCTGCCCGAGTTCCATATTCCTTCAATGGAATCCACGAAATGATAACCGCTATTTGCGGTGTAATCAAACCGGACATCATCAAAGATAAAAAATTCTGCTTCAGGACCAAAATATGCCGTATCCGCTACTTTTAATGACCTCATATAAGCTTCAGCCTTTTGAGCAATATAGCGTGGGTCTCTTGAATAAGGTTCTTTTGTGATTGGATCAACTACATTACAGATTAAACTCAGCGTAGGATGCTGGGTAAATGGATCCATTATCGCGGTTGTTGGATCTGGAATAACAAGCATATCACTCATATGAATTGCCTGCCAGCCTCTGATTGATGAACCATCAAATCCGAGTCCATGTTCAAAAATATCGGATGAAAATTCACTCATAGGAACTGAAAAATGCTGCCATAGACCCGGAAAATCCATGAATTTCAGGTCAACCATTACTACTTTGTTCTTTTTTGCAAAATCAATTACTTCTTTTGGTGTCATTATTGACTTCCTCCTCATTATTCTTATTTTTTTACTTCAATATATCCAGAATCGTGCCAAATATAACTTATTGAAATTAAAAGTATTTTTTAAGCCATTTTATATTATTTATAAACTTTCCTACAATTTTGTATGAATTCACGGAAATACTCTTTGAAAACCTACAATTAATCAATATATTTCAGGAAGTTATAAAAAAATTAGCTTAATTTGAATTTCCTACATTTTTGTAGTTACTACAATTTTGTGGGAATTTTGCGCCCTTTTTAAAAAAAGAGCGCAAATATTTTCAATTGTTTATATTGCTGACTCGCCTTTATCTCCTGTCCTGATCCTTATAACATCCTCGAGTGAATAAATGAATATCTTACCATCACCAATATTTCCGGTTTTGGCTTTTTCCATTATCGTGTTTATAACCTTGTCAATGATAGAGTCAGGAACAACCACTTCAATTTTTATTTTCGGGATGAAAGAAATTTCATATTCAGCGCCCCTATAAACTTCAACATGACCTTTCTGTCTGCCAAAACCCTTAACTTCTGTAATTGTCATACCATTTATTCCTATAGAATTCAATGCGTCTTTTACTTCATCGAGCTTAAAAGGTTTTATAATTGCTTCGACTTTTTTCATATCTTGCTCCTTTTTTCACTATAAACTATACGCTTTTTCGCCATGCTGGCTTTCATCAAGTCCGGTTATTTCATGTTCAATATCAACCCTTACACCAATTATAACCTTAACTATTATAAATATAATCAAAGTCATAATAGCACTATAAGCTATGGTTACAATTACTGCAATAATCTGTGTAAGCATCTGGCCCGGATTCCCGAATAACAAACCTTTACCAAGTTCATTAATTGAAGGGTCTGCAAAAACTCCCGTTAGTATAGCACCGAGAATACCTCCAACTCCGTGTATCCCGAATGCATCAAGTGAATCGTCATAACCAAGTTTTGGTTTTATGGTTGCAACAGCAAAATACGGGATTATGCCTGCCAGCAGTCCAATAATTATAGCTCCTTTAATATTTACAAAACCTGCTGCAGGTGTTATAGCCACCAATCCTGCTACAGCGCCTGATGCTAATCCAAGCACAGTAGGTTTTTTTGTATGCATCCATTCGGTAAACATCCATGATATTGCAGCCATAGCTGTTGCTGTATTAGTATTTATAAAAGCAGCGCCTGCAAGTCCATTGGCTGCAACAGCTGACCCTGCGTTAAAACCGAACCACCCAAACCAGAGAAGTCCTGCGCCTGTTACAACAAGTGTCAGATTACTTGGTTTTAAAGATGCCTCGCGTCTCTTCCCTAATACCAGAGCTCCCATTAGAGCTGCTATTCCTGCATTTATATGTACAACTGTTCCACCTGCAAAATCAAGCGCTCCAAGTTTTGCAAGAAAACCGCCTCCCCATACCCAATGTGCTACAGGTATATATACGAGAGTCATCCATAAAATTGTAAATAGAACCCATGCTGAAAACTTCATTCTTTCAATGTAAGCGCCGCTTGCAAGTGCAACAGTAATCGCAGCAAAAGTTAGCTGATAGACAATATATATATATTCGGGTATTGTCTTTGCAAGGTCATTAATACTATTGACCCCGACACCGGACAAAAATAACTTTTCAGTGCTCCCAATGATACCACCAATATCTTTACCAAATGTTAGGCTGAATCCATATATTATCCATAGGAAGCTCACTATGCAGTAAGTTACAAAAGACATAGCCATGGTGTTCAGAGTGTCCTTCTTCTTAGCAAGACCTCCGTAAAAAAGAGCTAATCCTGGTAATGTCATAAGCATTACAAAAGCTGTTGCTACTATCATCCATGCTGTATCACCTGTATCTATCTTTGGTTCTTCTTTGGTTGCAAGTTCTGGAGGAACAGGTTGAGCAGGACTCGCCTGCTCAACCGATGAAGGAGAAGGGGGGGTAGCAACTTCTTCAGCTATCGCAAATCCGCTGAATATCAGAAGTAAAAAAATTGTTAATATGTAAAGTTTTTTCATGGCAATCCTCCTTAAAAACTGAGCGATAAATTGATTCCACCATAAAGAATATTTTTATCGCCATCATCACTGATTGTTTTTATAGCTTCTTTCGCATCATTGCTCAAAGGTAATGAATAAGCAAGTTTTGGTGTTAATGTTATATTTTTCCATACTGGAATATTCAATGATGTTGAAGCCTCTGCATTATAAAAATTGCTGAAATCTTCGCCATCTTTATCAAGACCCATAACTTTATTATTAATGTTGTAACTTGCCAATACACCGATGTTCCAATTAATACCTTTCATAACTTCAATTGTATGCCCTATTGAAGCCGTTATAAATGCACCATTGCCTTCATCAAAATCGTAATATATTGTAAGAGTTGGCTTGAGCATTGTATCATAAGAAACCATGAGATAGATTTCCTGTGTATCGTTAGCATTATTTAAAGCATAGTATATATATCCAGCGCTAAATGTCCATTTATCCATAGAACGTGTATAACTCAGGGTTATATCTGTTTCAGTGAATTCTCCATGACCATTCCCTTCATCAACTATGGAATCAGAGTCATAATTTGCCCATATATTTGCGCCAAAGACTCCATAGCCTATAGCTACTGATGGCTGAATTACCCAGCTATTACTTAATTTCTGTCCTCTCCATACATAATTGCTCATTACATCCAACGAGGCGCTGCCTGATGTCTTTACTTCCTCTGCCTGTAATCTGCCAATAGAAACAATTAGTGTTAAAAGTATTATAAAGATTAAAGCCCTGCCTGTTATTTTCAGGTTTTTCATTTTGTAATCCTCCTTTATTTATAAGTTGTGTTTCTATTATTCGGGTTAATTTCTCTGGTTTCAGTTAATTTTGCTTCCACCTCCTCCTTTGTAATTTTATATTTCCTGACCTTATATCCGATCATCCTCTCTGTAATGCCAAGTTTGCGCGCCGCCCTCGACATTATCCAGCTGGAGCTCACCAAAGCTTTGATAATCTCCTCTTTTTCAATCTCCTGTATTTTTTCCTTAAGAGATTCCATATTGTTTCTGTTTTATATATCCAGAATCGTGCCAATTGAAACTTCCTGAAAAATATAGGTTTTTTTAAATATAAGGACCTACAAAATTGTAGCAGCTTACAATTTTGTAGATATCACAGGAATTATTGTTGCTATTTTTACTGGAAAAAAAATATCTCATAAGGTAGAATCATTGAATTTAAACTACTGAAGGGAGATTAAATATGGCAAATAAACAGACTGTAAATGAAATAATGGTTGGAATTTTTGATTATCCTCATGTGCCATACTGGTTTTCAATAGCGCAGACAATGAAAATAATGAAAGCTTCTTTTTTCCAGAATAAAAAAGCCCCTGATCCAAAAGCAGTACTTGTATTCGATGAAAAGTATAGTCTTAAGGGTTTCATAACTATAAAAGAAGTTCTTAAAGGTCTTGAGCCAGAATTTCTGAAACCTACCCTGACTTCAGAAATCCCTGAAAATAATACTGTAAGCCTGACCGTGGTCTGGGATGAACTTTTCAGTAAAGAATTAAAAAATCTTGCAGAAAAGACTGTTGATAATATAATGCTTCCTGTAAAACATTTTGTTGACCCTGAAGACCCTATAGTAAAAGCAGCATATATAATGCTTCATAATAATCTTGTTCTACTTCCTGTTCTTGAAGAAAAAAGAAGATTTGCAGGACTTGTTCGGTTGAATGAAGTTTTTGAGAATATTTCTATCAGGGTTTTAAATAAAGAATGATGCCCGTGTTGAACCCACTCTAAGAATTTTGTAAATATTCACAGTAGTGTTTATCACCGGTTCTTCTTTTTTCGGGTTAACCCGAATTTTCAGATTCTATTTTGAATTTTGCCACATCTGGCGGTTCGAGAAATTCCCATTTGCCTGATACGCCAGAATATAATGCCGCAACTTCTATATGCAGCATTGCGATTCCACAATCAAGTCTTTTTGAAATACCATAACTATCGTTTAAATTATCCACCGAGACAGTTATACTATTTTCCTCAACAAAAAAACGCCATGGTTGCCTGTTTACAGCAGAAGGCGCAAGCCGCGCTGAAACAAGTGCTTCCCTTATCCATCCGCTCAATTCACTTTCCTTAATTCCACTCATCATTTTTCCGAGAGGTTTTCTGTGATGGGCTTTCCCGAAACCTGTAAGAATTTTTTCTTCAAAAGATTCTTCTAAAGAAGCATATCCGACGGATGCTACTGCTATTACTTTTTCGTATTCTTTTAATTCAATAAAAGAAGTTGCAATCTCAGGATCAAAAGATTTCCCGACCCAGCATGTTCCAAGACCCAGTGATGTAGCTTCGAGAATAATACCTTCTCCTGTATAGCCAGCTTTTTCCTGAACATTTCTATCTCTCATATCTCCAATAAAGGCAATAAAAGAAGGTGAACCTCTGATTTTTCCATAAGCACCAATAATACCTTTGAATATTCCTTTGGTATTTTCTGTTATAATTGCCCTTGCAGAATCAAAAGGACGAAAATTATTACAGACAGAAATTAATTTTTCAAAAGTTTCTCTTTCTATATGAAGGTAATTATATAGCCTGCGGGATCTCCTTTGAAAAACTGCTTTGTACCATCTTTGATAAGGAATTTCCACTATTTATTTAATATATCCTTTATTCTTTTAAGTAAATGTGATGGGGAAAGCGGCTTCTGGATTATCTCATAGCCCTTTTCTGCAACTAACTTCTTGCTTATGACATCCTCGGAATATCCGCTCGTGAAAATTACTTTTACCTCAGGGACCTCCTTCTTTATCTCTTCATAAACTTCCATACCGTTCTTCTTCGGCATTACTATATCTAAAATAACAAGCTGTATCTCATCTTTATTTAATTTAAATTTCTCTATCGCGTCTTCTCCATCATATGCCTCTATAACCCTGTATCCAAATTCCTTAAGTAAATGCACTGTGGATTCCCTTACATCAGGCGAATCTTCTGCAAATAGTATTGTCTCTGTCCCTCCCTCTATCTTCTGCATTACCTCTGAACCTCCATATTGTTCTTCCTCTTCTTTACTTAATGGAAGATATATCTTAAATGTTGTACCAATCCCCTTCTCGCTATATACATTTATATATCCGTTATGCTGTTTTATTATCCC
>JACAFE010000020.1 GCA_013388435.1 Nitrospirota bacterium
AATAAGCTATTAAATCAATATTACCTGTCATAATTACTCCTAAATCAATTTAGATTTATAAAGATAAATCCTGATACAAAACCCCAAAGGTCAGCTCTTAACTGAGGACAATCGCATTTCTATTTCTGGAAGTTTTTGAAATTCTTTGAATGATATGATGGTGGCGGGGAGAGGATTTGAACCTCTGACCTTCGGGTTATGAGCCCGACGAGCTACCGGACTGCTCCACCCCGCGTCAGGTATTATTAACAATACCTTATATTGCGATTCTTTGTCAAATGCAGATTCTCGTTCAAAACTCAGTATAAATTGTTATCAATAGATAATATAACCTCCTCGCCTTATTTGAATGTCTCTATAATCTGAACATCTTTTTGTTGAGTTGAATATTGTCTTTACTTTTACAAATATAGTTAAATATAAGACATTAAGAAATACGTTTTCAGGTTGAAAACTAATTATGTTTATTATACGACAGCTATTCTCTGATCTTTGTAGGGCTGCGGCCATTTATATGTGTTTATAAGCCATGTAAGATGTTTTATTAATTCAGGCTGTCTGTTGATATTTAATTCTTCATCAAAGAAAATTCCAATTAAATATATATTCTTCAGTTTCTCCTGCCAGTCAATTTTTCCTGTAGCAATATTTTCTTTTATATTTCCATTCTTATCAATAAATATAATTCTTATTTTGACCTTTTTACCCTTTCCAATAGAACGTTCAGAATATAATCCAATACCTGATAATGAAATATTGGCAATATTGGTATTGTAAATTTTTCTTTCTCCATATACCGATACCTTAGCATTACCAAAAAACTGGTAACGATACCATTTTCTTATATCTTTAAAACTTCCTTTTTTCGTTTTCTTAATTGTATTCTGTTTTTTATTCTGCAATTAACCCCCCTTCCAACATTACTTTTTTTTAAGATTTGCTCTCTGTTATTAGCTCTTCGCTTTTAAATAAGCCCTGCCCTTTCCATAATAATTGGGACTTTGTCCTCCATTCCTATAGCCATTATATGAACACCATCACAAATATTATCATCCTTTAACTGCTTTATGTGACGGGCTGCTATATTTAAACCTGTATCGAGTGCTTTTTCTTTTCCTGCTGATTTTAATTCTTCAATTAATTCTTTTGGAACCCTTATTCCAGGCACATTTTTATTCATAAAATTAGCCATACCTGCTGATTTCAAGACAACTATACCTGCAAGAATTTTAACAGGAAATTTTCTGGCTTCTTTCATAAAATTTTTAAAAGCCTCTATATCGTAAATTGCCTGTGTCTGGAAAAACTTTGCGCCTGCTTTTACCTTTTTTTCGAATTTAAGAAGTTGAGGTTCTACAGGGTCCGATTCAGGTGTGACAACAGCTCCATAAAAGAAATTCGTAGAACCCTTAAGTTCATTGCCTGCCATATCTTTGCCATTATTTAATTTTTCAACTATCTGCAATAGCTGAACAGATTCTACATCATAAACCGGTTTTGCATCCCTGTGATCCCCAGCTGTTACATAATCACCGGTCATACAAAGAACATTACGAATTCCGAGAACATATGCGCCCAATAAATCCGATTGTAATCCTATTCTATTTCTATCCCTGCACGTCATCTGCAAAATTGGTTCAAGTCCATTTTCAAGAGCTATTTTGCATATAGCCATGGAACATATTCTCATAACAGCTGATTGATTATCTGTTACATTAGCTGCATCAATCTTGCCTTTAAGAAGTTCAATGTGATGAATAACCTCATGAATATCAGTGCCCTTTGGAGGACCTATCTCTGCTGTGACTACAAATTTTCCTGATTCAAGAGCTTCTTTAAATGACATTTTAGCCTCCTGTTTTATTCTTTACCAATATCTGTTCTATACCTTATTCCTTCATATTTTATTTTCTGAATATTTTCATAAGCTATTGTTCTTGCTTCCTGCAATGTTTTGCCTTTACCAATAACATGCAACACTCTTCCTCCATCTGTTACAAGCCCTTTAGTTTCAGAGAAATTTACGCCTGCAAAGAAAATCTTACAATTCTTTTTATCGATGTTTTCCAGTCCGGAGATTGGATAGCCTTTTCCATATCTTGCAGGATAACCCGGATACCAGCCTTTGCTTTTTCCATTTTTCATCTGCCTTGTTCTTCCCTGTGCTGCAACAACATCGCAATAATAATCCTGACTCCATTCAATTTTGTTATCTTTCAAAACACCATTGATAATCTGATAGCTTATGTCACTTAATGGCGTAATCAGTCGTGGAAGAATTACTTCTGCTTCAGGGTCTCCGAGTCTCACGTTCGCTTCAAGAAGATGAGGCACATTATCAACGAGCATCAGACCGCAATAGAGGATTCCTTTATAAGGAATACCTTCTTTTTCTTTAAAACCTTTAATTAAAGGCATAGCAACTTTTTCAGACACAAGTTCTGTAAGTTCCCTGCCTTCAAGTCTGTGAGGTGAATAAGCACCCATTCCTCCGGTATTTAATCCTTCGTCATTATCATATGCTCTTTTATAATCCTGTGCAACAGGCATAGGAGATATATTTTCACCATCAGTAAATACAAAAAAAGAAATCTCTGTTCCAAAAAGTCTTTTTTCAATTACAACTTTATTACCCGCTTCACCAAATTCTTTTTTAATCATAATCTGTTCAATTGCATTTAATGCTTCATCTGTATTTGAACATACTATTGAGCCTTTCCCGGCAGCAAGACCATCTGCTTTAACCACAACAGGATACCCGATCTTTTTAATATAATCCTTTGCAAAATCCGGATTATCAAAAACTTCAAATTCAGCAACCGGGACTCCTATTTCCCTGCATAGCAGCTTTGTATAAGCTTTGCTACCTTCAAGAATAGCAGCTCTTTTTTGAGGTCCCACAATAGGCATTTTTTCAGAATTAAAAAGATCAACGATACCATTTGTTAGCGGACTTTCAGGTCCTACAAAAGTTAAGTCAACCTTTTCTTTTTTTGCAAGTAAAAGAAATTCCTCATTTGTCCTTGCATTTTCACACCTTATCTCTGTCGCTATCCCGGCATTTCCTGGAGCGCAAATAACTTCCTTAACATTAGGATCATTTTTAAACTGCCATGCTATTGAATGTCCCCTGCCCCCGCTGTCAACAACAAGTACTTTCATTTATATTTTTTTTCCTTTCAGATAGAGATTGAATATATCATTTATTTTCTTTGCATCATGATTTTTCAAAGTACCTTTTTCAATTCCTAATTTCACCGTGTATTTCCCAAGTTCACAATATAAATTAACCAATTCATTCTTTATTTTTGAGATAGATTTCAGATGATCATTTATTATTACTGAATCACCTCTTGCGATTGGACCTGTTAAAGCATCTGGTACACCGAGTTTATCAATATTTTTTACAGTACCATGTATTAAAGGCATAAGAGCTCTTAGGGCATCTTTTCTTTCAATACCCGCCATCTCAAATAGTTCTATTCCGAATCCGACTGTAGCAACAAGGAAGTTCGAGGCAGCGCATGCTCCTGCGTGATAAAGAGTTTTTTTATTAATATCAAGCCTTATTTCTTTTCCTCGAAGAGCTTGAATTATTTCCCTCGCTGTCTTGAGTGCTTTTTCATGTCCTTCTATAAAAAAATATGAGCCTGAAAGTCTTTTTACAGCTTCCTTCACATTGGCAAGACTTTGCAATGGATGAAAAGACGCGGTGTATGCGCCCTGTTTTCTTGCTGAATTCAATACCTTTGAAGATAATGCTCCACATGTATGAAATACCACTGTACCAGGTTTAAAACCGCCTGCTTTTGCTATATTGTCGCATGCTTTTTTAATAGATTTATCAGAAGTTGTTATAAAAACAATATCAGCTTTCTTGGATGCATCTGCGAGATCAGTTGTAGAATAGCCCTGTCCAATAAATTCAAGTGCTCTGTTTGCAGAATCTATTGTTCTGCTCGCAATCGCTGCGATAGTATATCCTTTTTTACTAAGAAGATAACCTAAAGAAGTGCCAACTACTCCTGCACCTATAATAGAAACTATTTTCATCGGATAAATATTTATTTAATTAATCAAATACCTGCGTTAACTTTTCCCGGTCTCATATTTTTAGACCAATCCTTGGGATTATTAATATTTTTTAACTCCTCAAGCTTATTAAGTTCTTTCATTTTCTCGTATATAAGAAGCCATGCACAGGGAGTTTCAGGATTTGCCTCGCACTTTCCGTTTTTCGAACCGCCACACGGACCGTTTAATAATCCTTTTGGACATCTTGTTACAGGACATATTCCGCCTGTTAAAGAAAGGATGCAATCACCACAAGCAGAGCACATCTCGATAAAATTTCCTGCTTCATCAGAAACACCGATAAACTTTGTATCCATCGCAGGAAATACTGGAATTTTTCTGAATTTTTCCGAAAGAGTCTGAACACCTGCCCCACATGCCATTGAAAGAACAGCATCAGATTCTTCTATATCTTTATTAATCTGTTCTAAAAATTTTGGTTCGCATTGTCTCGAAATGGTCTTGCCTTTTAAAATTCTCTTTTCCTTATCATTACGACCCGAAATACGCAATGCTGAAGATAGAAGTTCTACCTGTTTCTGTCCTCCTGTAAGGCAGACACTTACGCATTCACCACAACCAACAATAAAAATCTTTCTAAAACTTTTAATCATTTCATTTATATCTGCTAAAGATTTAATTTCTGCTATTACCATGCTGTCACCTTCTTTTATTGAAATATTCTTAAATTTTATTCATAAACTACGGTCAATTGTTCAGGATCCAGACCGCTTTCTTTGAGTATCCTCTTTGCTTCATTTACATGCTTATTCAGCCATTTATTGCATTCTTTAAAATGACAATCATTATCTTTACATGCAAGAATTTTAACCTTTTTACAACCTTCTTCAAATGGTTTTATAAATTGAGAAATATCAATTCTTGCAATGCAAGGTTTACCTATAGATGTCTCTTTTGATGTTTCA
Organism: Nitrospirota bacterium; assembly: GCA_013388435.1. Lineage (GTDB taxonomy): Bacteria > Nitrospirota > Thermodesulfovibrionia > Thermodesulfovibrionales > SM23-35 > DYFC01. The sequence continues at coordinate 5,001 of JACAFE010000020.1, forward strand.
GTTCCAGGTTTTCCTATTTTCTTATATTGACAGTAAAATTCTATTTCAGAGTTATTACCCGAAATATTTTTTGCTGAATTTATCGCATTTTGAAGTTTAATTATACTCTGTTCTTTTGTGTCAAGTTTTATATCAATTGCAAGTGCGGGACACTCTGATGCGCAAATACCGCATGCCTGACACTGACTTATATCAATCTTTGGCTTATATTCAGAAGCAACAGGAACATTATAAGGACAAACACGAACACAATTAAGACAGCTTACGCATTCATCAGAAATTTCTGCTCCAGCCCCGCAATTAAGGCAACGTTGAGCTTCTGAAATTGCCTGTTCCCATGTAAATCCAAGATTGACTTCGTCAAAATTTTTGATTCTTTCTTCAACAGGCAATTGCGCCATTTTTTGTTGAGGACGTTTTTCTATGAGAGGAATAATTTTTTCATCAAGAGGTTTCAACACAGTTGGCTCTTCATTTTCTTTTGGCGGTAGACTTCTTAAATACCTATGTATTGCTATTGCAGCTCTTTTACCTGAAGCAATTGCATCAATTACACTCATGGGTCCGCTTACAACATCACCACCAGCAAATACTCCTTTAAGATTAGTGGTTCCTGTATCGTCTTTTACAACTATAGTGCCTCTTTTTCCTGATATTTTCTCTATATCCTTTATATCATCTGTTCTCGGATTATATCCTATAGCTAATATTACAGCATCTGCCATTACTTCAAATTCAGAGTCTTCAACAGGTACTAATCTTCTTCTTCTTGATTCATCTGCGACAAAACGCATTTCCGTGCAGCGGATTTTTTCAATCCTTCCTCTTCCGATAAACTCTAATGGAGCGGAAAGATAACGGAATTTCACGCCTTCACTTTCAGCTTCTTCAACTTCAATTCTTCCAGCAGGCATTTCATTTATAGTTCGTCTGTATAAAACTGTAACATCAGGAGAACCAAGTCTTATACATGTGCGAGCAGCATCAATTGCAGTATGTCCGCCTCCAATGATTACAACTTTTTGTCCAAGATATGGTCTTTGTCCTCTGCTAACCTGCTTTAGAAATTCTACGGCAGTAATAACACCGGGTAGTTCTATTCCCCTGCATTTCGGAAACAAGCTTTTTTCACTTCCAAGAGCAATAAAAACTGCCTGATACTCCTTCATAAGTTCATCTACTGTAATATCTTTTCCGAGAGCAGTGTTTGTTCTTGCCTCAACACCCAATGACAATATACGTTCAATATCATTCATTACAACATTCTTGGGCAATCTATATTCAGGAACACCACGTGTCATCATTCCGCCTAATTCATCATGAGCTTCATACACAACAACATTGTATCCGAGCAATGCAAGGTCATGGGCTGCTGTTAAACCTGATGGGCCACCTCCTACAATAGCTATTTTCTCGGTATAATAAGGTCCTGTTTTAAAAATATCTTTTTGTTCCATAGTTTCATCAGAAGCAAATCTTTTTAATGAAGCTATAGCAATTGGCTCATCAATTTGTCCGCGCCTGCATGCAGATTCACATGCGCGTGTGCATATTCTTCCACAGACAGAAGGAAAAGGATTTACCTCACGGATTATTCTTATTGCTTCAGAAACATCACCTTTTGAAATCGCATAGACATAACCACGAACATCAGTACGAATAGGGCAAGCCGCCTGACAGGGAGGCATAGCAGTAATGCTCATGTTAGTCAACCTCCTTTAAATTAATATATACTTTTATACTAACCTAAAAAAAACGCAATTTACCTAAAAAATGCAATTTATATAATTCCACCGTGCATTTTGGCTGACTGAACAGTATTTTTCATTAACATAACAATAGTCATTGGACCCACACCACCTGGGACAGGAGTTATTGCTTTTGCTTTTTCTTTTACAGATTCAAAATCAACATCACCACAGAGCCCTGATTCAAGTCTGTTTACACCAACATCTATTACTACAACCCCTTCTTTTACCATATCAGCAGTAATAGCTTTTGGTTTACCTACTGCAACTATTAATATATCAGCCCTTTTTGTATGAGAAGCAAGGTCTTTTGTTCCTGTATGACAGATTGTAACAGTAGCATTCCCGCCTTTTTTCTGAACAAGCATATTCGCAATTGGCTTTCCAACAATATTGCTTCTTCCAACTACAACCACATCAGCCCCATTTGTTTCTGTGTTACTGCGTTTTAAAAGTTCAAGTATTCCATTAGGTGTGCATGGCAGAAAGCATGGCTCACCGAGCATCATTTTGCCCACATTTACCGGATGAAAACCATCAACATCCTTAGAAGGATTAATTGCATATAGAACATTTGTTTCATTTATTCCTTTTGGCAGAGGCAATTGAACTAAAATTCCATGTATTTTGGGATTATTATTCAGTTTATCGATCAAAGATAAAAGTTCTGCCTCACCCGTGTTACCAGGAAGATCGATTCTTTCTGAATAAATTCCGAGCTCCTTGCATGCTTTTTCTTTAGCTCCAACATAAACTTTTGATGCTTCATTATCACCTACGAGAATTGTAGCTAATCCTGGTATAATATTATGTTTTTCCTTGAGGTTAGCTATTTCAACTTTAAGTTCTTCTTTAATTTGTTTTGAGATTTCCGAACCCTTAATTAACTCTGCAGACATTTGTTTGTCTCCTTTCTTAAACAGGGTTTTTAAAAAAGTTTAGTCCCTTTTTTTGATTAATTCAAGTAACTCTTCGCGAGTAGATTGCTTTGATCTGAATATACCTCTAACAGCAGATGTTACAGTTCTTGCACCTGGTTTTTTTACCCCTCTCATACTTATGCATAAATGTTCAGCATCTATTATTACCATTGCGCCCTTAGGTTTAAGTCTTTCCATTATCAAATCAGCAAGTTGAGTTGTCAATCTCTCTTGAACCTGCAGTCTTTTTGCCAATATTTCAACTGATTTAACAAGTTCGCTCAATCCAACAATTTTGCCTCCAGAAGGTATATAAGCTATATGAACTTTACCAAAAAAGGGGATCATGTGATGCTCACAAAAAGAATAAAAAGGGATATCTTTTAACAGTACCATTTCATCATGGCTTTCGCCTTCTATTGCTTTAAGCAATTCTTCTGTTGGTGTTTCAAGTCCTGAAAATATTTCTTCATACATCCTTGCGACCCTTTCTGGAGTTTCACGAATTCCTGGTCTTTCAGGATCTTCACCAATGCCTTCAAGTATAAGTCTTATACCTTTTTCAATTTTTCTTAAGTCCATCTGAGTATTTCCTTAAAAATGGGTTTGTATTTTAGCACTTGTAATAAATATTGTCAAAGATTTATAAATTATGATATATCATTTATCAATAATTCCTGTAAATATTTTTTTAGTTTCTTTTAATAATTCTTTATGAATATATGGATTTCCTGCAATAATATTTCCATAAAACAAAAAGTCATTTCCTCCACCAAATCCTGTGATTACTCCTCCTGCTTCTTTTATAATTATAGAACCTGCAGCAATATCCCATGGACTGAGCCCTATTTCAAAAAAACCATCACATCTACCACAAGCAATATAGGCAAGATCTATTGCCGCAGAACCAGCTCTTCTTATATCACTAACTTCTAAAAATATATTTTTAAAAAGTTTTAAATAATATTCAATAAATTGTTTATTTCTAAATGGGAAACCTGTTGTTATTAATGAATATTTTAAATTATTTATTTTAGAGACATTTATTTTTTCCCCATTGAGAAAAGAACCTTTTCCTTTAATAGCTGTAAATATTTCTTTTCTCATCGGGTCATATATCACACCCAATATAATTTTACCTTTATATTCAAGAGCAATAGAAATTGAAAAAACAGGATACTGGTGAATATAATTTGTAGTACCATCAAGTGGGTCTATAATCCAGCGATATGAATTACTATTTCTATCTTTTATTGATTCTTCTGTATAAAAAGCATGGGATGGGTATTTTTTTCTTATCGTATTTATTATTATTTTTTCAGATTCAGTATCAACTTTTGTTACAAAATCAGATATTTGTTTTTGACTAATATCAGATATTGATAATTTTCCAAGTTTGCTTATAATAAAATCTCCTGCTAACATTGCTGATTCAATAGCAATATTCAGGAAATCATCTACTTTCATGGGCATTAATTATCCTCTGATCTGTAATAATTATATCAACTTTAATATCATGAGGCTCTGAAGGAATCTTCTGAACTATTTGCTCTTCATACGAAAGTGCAATAACAGGTGAATTAGTCTTTTTCTCTGAGAGAATTATATCATAATAACCTCCGCCATAACCTATTCTATTACCATAAATATCAAAACATACACCCGGAACTATAATTAAGTCAACTTCATTTATTCCGACTTCTCTACTTATATCAGGTATTGGCTCATATATGCCCATATAACCTGAAGACAGATCTTTTATACTATTAATTTCATAAAGATATAACTTTCGTTTTTTCTTTTCAACTTTTGGGAGTATAACCCTTTTTCCTTTATTCAATGCCTTTTCTATTATAAAAAAAGTATCTACTTCAGATCTGAAAGAAAAATAAATAAATATGGTATCTGCTTTTATAAACTCAGGTAGAGAAAATAATTTATTTCTTATGCTTTCATCTTTTGAAAGCCTATTGTTTTCAGAAATCAAATCCCGTTTGATAATAATTTCTTTTCTTAATTTATCCTTCAAATTATATTTCCCGAAACAAGAAGAATCGCATATAAAAAATAAAGACTGCCACATACAATTAAAGTTAAAGGTGAAAGCCTCTTTCTTATATTAAGTTCGGTAAGCATAATAATTGATGATGTTATCGCAAATATTGCTGAAAGCAATGCCATTCCAGTAATCTTCCATTCTGTGAATAAAAGTCCTACTGAGACTGGAAATGTTGATTGAAAAACCATTGCACCTGTAATATTTCCGAGAGCGAGTGTATCTCTTCCCTTCCATGTCCATGTAACGCTGTTGAATTTTTCTGGAAGTTCTGTTGCAACAGGAGCAAGAAGTAACGCAAAAATCAAAGGGTCCATGCCAAATCTTATTGAAATATACTCCAGACTTTCTACAAAAGTATGAGCTCCTTTAATCATAATTGATAATGCCCCGATAACCTGTAAAAGAATAATAATTATTGAAGGATTTTCAGTTCCTGAAAATCCAATATATTTCATTAACTTAACTAAATAGATTTCCTCAGAATGTTCAATATTTCCGCTTTCGCCTGTTAAAGTTCTGTAAATGTAAAATATATAACCACAAATTAAAATAATCGAGATAGAAACCAAAAAAATATGGGATCTTCCAAATATTGCAGGCAGACTCACAGCAAAAGAATACATCGCAAGAAAAAATATTAGATCCCTTACGGTTGATTTATATTCTACTTTTAATTCAAATTTCCTTTTTTTTCTGAGGTAAGCAATCGTAACTGTAATTCCTACAAGAAACATTGCTATTGTGGAAAGCATAAAAGGAGCTCCAAGAATAGCACCTACACCTATTTCCTTTGCGGACTTTCCAGCATAGAAAAAAATAGCAACCATGGGCAAAATTGTTTCAGGCAATGCAGTTCCTACAGCAGCAAGAATACTCCCGACAACAGCCTGAGATAGTGAGAATTTCTTTCCGAGAGCTTCAATTCCGTTTGTAAAAAATTCGGCTGATACAAGAATTATTAAAAGTCCGAGAATTAGAAATAAGATTTCTGACAACATTAATGTATGATTAAAACAGGACAGTCTGATTTTTTTAATACAGAATCCGTAACACTACCGATTAATAAACCTTTTATAAGACCAAGTCCTCTTGCTCCAATTACTATTAAATCCATATCTTTTCTTTTTGCATGCAAAATAATCTTTTCGGATGGCTCTCCTTCATACACAAAAGAGTTTGCATTAATATTATTTTTTTTCAATATTTCCAATATGTTATTAATTGTTTCTTCATATAATGGTTTAAGTAATTCATCATATCTTATTTTTTTCTTTATTTTTTTATTAGATATAAACTCAGGCAGGACATGAATCACATCTAATTCAGAACCAAATAAAGAAGCAAAATTCGCGGCTTCGATTAATGCTTTTTCAGAAATCTCGGAAAAATCATAGGGACATAGTATTTTTTTAATAAGAACATCTTCGAATGATTTAATCTTGTTTTCTTTACCCTTTACTACAAGCATTGGAATTTTCAGACTCTTAATTAATTTTTCAGAACTGCTTCTTCTTAAAGGATGATGCACGAAACCCAGAATAACAAGATCTGCTTGCGATTTCTTTATGGCTTTTTGAAAAGATTCCTGAAGTCTTCCTGATAATATTTTTGTTTGAGTATTTATTTCACTTTTAGATAATAACTCCTTGATATTATTTAATTTTATAAAAGCTTCTTTGCTTTCCTCTTTAATGTAAGATTGTAAATACATTGGTGGAGTCATGAGATAATCTATAACATAAAGTAAATCAAGAGAAGCATTAAAAGTTTTTGCAAAAAAAGCCGAGTAAGAAATTACTTTCTCGGTTTCTTTTCCAAAATCAATTCCTGAAAGTATTTTTCTGATTTGCATATAATTACAATTAAATAAATAAGTTATATAATTTTAAATAAGTTTATCTTTAAGTTTTCTTACAGCTTCAACCGTTTTAGGGCAAAGATAAAAAGGTGATTTACCTTTAATATCAGCTTCCATAACATCATTGTCAAATTCTATAAATCCAATTAATTTCATATTTGAAAGATTTTCTTTTATAAACTTAATGTCATTATCGCTTCTTATTTTATTAGCTACTACAAATACATTTTTTATTCCAAGTTCTTCTGCCATCTTATGAACAGTCTTTGCTGTCTGCAGGCTTCTCTGTCCGGGTTCTACAACAACAACAAAAGCATCAACATATTCAGATGTTCCTCTTGTTAAATGTTCAATACCTGCCTCCATGTCAACAATAACCACTTCACTTCTTTTTGTAATAAGGTGTTTTAAAAGACTTCTTAGTAAAACATTCTCAGGACAATAACATCCCGATGATGCTGCCTTAACTTTACCCATAATCAACAATGTTATTCCGTTTATCCTGTATCCGATTTCTTCAGGAAGATCATCAACTTTTGGATTAAGTTTATATATTCCAGCCGAAGTTCCAGGCTTTGCACCTGTTCTCTGTTCAATTAAATCCGCCATCTCTGTTAATGGTTTTATCCTAAAAATTTCCTGAGCAGGAATGCCGAGTGCTGATCCAAGATTTGCATCAGGGTCTGCGTCAACTGCGATAACTTTCTTTTTTTCTTCTGAAAACAGATGTGCGAGAACAGCAGCAAGTGTTGTTTTTCCTACCCCACCCTTACCTGTTATTGCTATTTTCATAAAACTTTCTTGGTTGAAGGAACACCTTTAATTCTCGGGTCAATTGATACAGCCTGCTTCAAAGCTCTTCCAAGAGCTTTGAAAATAGCCTCAATAATATGATGTGTATTCCTTCCATAAGGGCTATTTATATGCAGTGTTAAACCACCATTCGAAGCAAATGCCTGCATAAAATCTTCTATCAAATCAGGGTCAAAATCCTTTAATTTACTTTTTTTAGGAAATTCTACCTTGTAAACAAGAAATGGTCTTCCGCTGATATCAATGCTCACATTTGCAATTGCTTCATCCATCGGAACAGATGCCTGACCATATCTTGTTATGCTTTTCATATCTCCAAGAGCCTGTTTTACTGCTTTGCCCAAAACAATACCCACATCTTCAACAGTATGATGATCATCTATTTCAGTATCACCTTTAGCTTTAATTTTAAGATCAAAAAGTCCATGTTTACTCATCAATGAAAGCATATGGTCAAGAAATGGTACCGAAGTATTTATGGAATATTTGCCTTCACCATCAAGATTAATTGTAATTTCTATATCAGTTTCTCTTGTTTTTCTTTTCAAGTTTACTTTTCTCATTAATTCCTCGTATTTAATATGCTTTTTCTCAATTCCTCAAGAAAAATATTGTTTTCCTTTATAGTTCCAATTGTCACTCTTAAACAATCATTAACTACACTATTCATATTTCTTATGAGTACCCCTGCTTTCAGAAGAGATTTATATACCATTTCAGAGTTTTCAACTTTAAAAAGAATGAAATTAGCTTCAGAAGGATAAGCAATAACTCCCTTAATTTTTGACATTTCTTTAAAAAGTCTGTCCCTTTCATTGCATATTGATTTTATATATTTGCCGAGCAATTCTTTTTTCTTCAAAATTTCACATGCAATTTTCTGAGAAAATGAATTGAGATTAAAAGGCAATCTTACTTTATTTACCTGCTCTATAATTTCTTCACTTGCAATCAGGAATCCTGTCCTTAAAGCCGCCATGCCTATTTTGCTCAATGTCCTCATTATTACAAGGTTCTCATAATCATTAAGTAAAGGTATGTATCCCTTTTTACTTGAAAAAGGCTGATACGCCTCATCAATAATAACAATCGATTTCTGAGTTGTTTTTTCGATTATCTTCAAGATTTTTTCAGATGAAAAACAATTTCCAGTTGGATTATTCGGAGAACTTAAAAATATTAATTTTGGATTTTCTTTCTTCAGATGATTAAAAATTTTTTCAATGTCAAGGTCAAATGTCCCATCCAAAGCTACAGGTAATGTTTTCTCATCAAGCGCTGTGGCAATTATTCCATACATTGAAAATGTTGGTTCAGGAAATAACACAGGGCCACCAAAAGTTGCAATAAGATAATAAATAAGTTCATCAGAACCATTACCCTGAAGTATATTTTCAGGCTTTACTGAAAATTCCTTCGCTATTATTTTCCTTAAATTCTTTGCTTCAGGATCAGGATACCTATTTGTTTTTATACTCCTTAGTACATTATAAAAATCCCTAAAACCATACGGGCTTTCATTTGCATCGAGCTTGATTTTACAGGGTATTTCCTTTGCCTGATAAGCTTTCAGAGAATATACACCTGGTTTAACAAGTTTTTTTATATTCATAGCAATGGAATTATACCATATCTCTGACATATTTATACTATTGTTAGAAACAAAATTAAATTGCTTACAGCTTTTTATTTAGTCTATATGATAAAATATTACGTCAATATTAACTGGAAGGAGACAATATGGCTGAACTTAGAAAAAAATCTGATTTGCAAAATGAAATAATCAATTGTTTTACAGAAATAGAAAATCTCTGTGAAGAAGGAATCACACAGACAAAAGAATTAGCTACCATTGATGACACAACAAATATTTCTGATACTGCTGATAAGATTTTTGAAAAAATAGATGAAATCAGGGATCTGCTTTTTGAGATTGAAGAGACATTTGAAGAATACGAAGAATAGTTTTTTATAATCTATACAGCATTAATAATTTCTCCTGCAATCTGTTCAACCGGTAGAACTTTATCTGCAATGCCTGCTTCTATGACAGCTTTCGGCATTCCATAGACAACGCAGGTTTCTTCATTTTGCGCAAAAACTCTACCTCCGGTTTTCTTAACCATAATAAGTCCTTTGAGTCCATCATTTCCCATACCTGTAAGTATGACTCCGAGCGCCCTGCCAGGAAAACACTCTGCAACAGAGATCATTAATGCGTCAACCGAAGGACGATAAAGAAATTCTTCTTCATTATATTCTGTAATATTTACAATAGTTTCTATTCCTTTTTTACGTGAAATTCTCATATTGCCTTTGCCCGGAGCAACTAATGCAATTCCAGGTTTTAGAGGTTCGCCTTCTTCAGCTTCCTTCACTGTTACAGCACTAAGCTGGTTTAATCTTTCTGCAAAGGGTTTTGTAAAATTCGGGGGCATATGTTGTGCAATAACAATCGGAACAGGAAAATCCTTTGGTATTTTGGGAATTACTTCCTGAAGTGCCTTCGGACCACCTGTTGAAGTTCCAATAGACACTATACTTATTCTTCTTTCACCAATAACATTTGTCCCTATATGTTTTTGTGTTTCTAATGGTTTTTGAATATTTATTGCTTTCTTTGGACGATTTTTTAATGCTCCTTTTCTTGCTATTGTTTTGACTTTTTCTGTTAGTATCCCCTTTATTTTTACAATATTAACTGAAAGTTCGGAAAGATTTTTTGGGATAAAATCAGCGGCTCCGAGATCAAGAGCATCAAGGGTTACCTTAGCACCTTCTGTTGTAATTGAACTTACCATAATGACTGGCACAGGACTTTTTTCCATTATATTTTTTAAAGCACTAAGACCATCCATGCGTGGCATCTCAATATCCATGGTTACGACATCGGGCTTTAAAAGTTGCACTTTTTCCACTGCTTCCAGACCATCTTTAGCTGTTCCAATTATTTTTATCTCAGGATCTGAAGACAGCATGCTCGACAGCGCGTTTCGCATAAAAGCTGAATCATCAACAATTAATACATTTACCATCAGAAACCAAATTCCTTTAATAATTCATCAACATCGTTTTGAGATACTTTTTCAGATATTTCAAAATCCTCTTTTATATCCTGATCTATTTTTACACCAAAATTAGTTATAAGACTCACGAGTTCCTCTTCGATTTCACCAACGAGATTAATAACTTTTTTTAGAATCTGACCCGTAATATCCTGAAAAGACTGTGTTGTTATTATTTCTGTAAAATCATCTTCAAGCTTATTTTTAAATTCTTTTAGATATTTTATTGATTCTTCAGAACCTTTGATATTGCGTATGTGAGAAGATAAATCATCCATTTTCAAGATATATTGTTCAACAATTCCGAGAGTTTTATTTGCTGCCTCTTCTGTCTTTTCTATTACAAACTGTAATCTATCTATAGCATTCGGCATATCAACTGTAGCCATTTCCTTTACTCTTGGGTCAATTGCTTCCTTGAAATTCTTAAGAGAATCATGCAATTTTCTTGTAATTCTTCCTACTTCTGTATAAAGATTATTTTGCCCTTTCTTTATAATTTTCTGCACTGCAAGGTCGGCTTTTTGATAATCTTGTTCTGAAAGTGCCTCTATGAAATTTATAATATCATCGAATATAACATATCTTGAATCGCTCGAATCAATACCCCTTTGCTCAAAAAAAGTCTTGGCATCACATATCTCTTTAAATTTAACTTCTCCCGCCATTGTCTGAACCGATTTTGTCACTTCTATTACTTCTTCTCCTTTTTCCTTAATCTCGGACACAATATCATCAAACAAACTTATATCATTAACAGGAAGAAGATTCTTGGTATCAAGCATAACAACAAGTCTATCAGGCAGCTTTGCAATTCCTTCAATGTGTTCAGAACCCCCGTTAAGGAATTTCTGGGCACGCTCAATTATGTTTTCATCAATGTCGATTACACCAGTAATTTCGTCAACAAGTATCCCGAATAATACTTTCCCTGAAGAAATAACAATTACATTATCTCCTTTGTTACCGTTACTATTTAAATTAATAAGTTCTTTTAAATTAATTATAGGAATTACTGTTCCGCGAATATTTGTAATTCCTTCGATATAAATTGGTGTCTGAGGCATCTTTGTTATAGATGGTGTTTTAATTATCTCTCTCACTTTTAAAATAGGGATAGAATATTCACTGTTGCTTAGGTTGAATGCTATGTATTGCATTGCATATCCTTTCGTTAAAATATAAAATTAAGTATTAATTAAACCGAGTTTATATCTTGAAATGCCAGCTGGGTCTAATATCAGAACTACCTTCCCTTCTCCCGTTATAGTAGCGCCTAATACATAAGATGAATCGGTTTGTAAACCGTCAATATTTTTTATTACAATCTCTTCCTGTCCGAGCAATTCATCAAGTGCAAGACAGAATTTAGTTTCACCTAATGCTATAACCACAACATAACGTTGAGGTTCGTTATCAGCGCCGTTTCCACCGGTAATTGCTGATAACTCATAAATCGGTAAGACCCTGCCTCTTATATTTACTATATTTTGCCCAGCAACACTTGTCATATCCTTTTTTGATATTTTCAGAGTTTCTTCTATATTTGAAAGAGGTATTGCATAATAAGATTTTCCTGCTCTGACCATAAGAACCTGAATAATTGCAAGAGTCAAAGGAATAATTATTTTGAAACATGTTCCCTCACCTTTTTTGGTACTTACCTCAACATACCCATTCAGTTTAGATATATTTGTCTTAACTACATCCATTCCAACTCCACGTCCGCTCAATTCAGTAGCAATATCAACAGTTGAAAATCCGGGCTGAAAGATTAAATTAATAGCTTCGTTATCACTCATTCTTCCTGCTTCTTCAATAGTAATAAGTCCTTTTGTAATTGCTTTTTCTTTTACTTTGTTCAAATCTATGCCTTTACCATCATCTTTGACTTCAATAACTATCTGGTTGCCTTTTTGATACGCACTAATCTCAATCGTGCCTTTCTCATCTTTACCATTTGCTCTTCTTACATCTACATGTTCTATGCCATGATCAACAGAATTTCTAATAATATGAACAAGTGGATCTCCTATATGCTCTATTACTGATTTATCAACTTCTGTGTCTTCTCCTGATACTTTCAGCGTTACTTCTTTACCAAGACTGTTGGAAATATCTCTGACAAGACGTGGAAATTTGCCAAAAACCTTTTTTATAGGCTGCATCCTCATTTTCATTACAGCTATCTGCATATCAGATGTTACAAGATCAAGAAATGAAACAGTTTCAAAAAGATTTTGCACAATTGGATCATCCGCATATTTAAGTTCAAGAAAATTCACAATATTAAGAAGTCTATTTCTTACTAAAACAACCTCGCCAGTAAGATCCATAACTTTATCAAGTTTATTAACATCAACTCTTAATGTTTGCTGGCATTCTCTTTTTTCTGGTGCAATTTTTTCTTTTTCTTCATTTATCTGGCAGGTTGTTTCATTTATCTTTGCATCGGGGATAGAACTCTCAATATTTTCATTTTCTGAATGTTGCGTACTGATTTGAGAAGCTTCTGAATCTTTTTGCAATAAAGCATCCAAATCTTTCAGTAAATATGTTATATCCTCCTGCTCTCCGTCTTTAGATTTAATATGATCAAGAAGCAGCCGCAGCATATCAACACTATGAAGTATTACATCCGTGAGATTTTTTGTGAAAGTTATTTCACCATCACGAAGTTTTTTCAATACATTCTCTGCGCTATGAGCAACATCAACAATTTGCTGAAATCCGAGAAAACCTGCAGCACCTTTAAGAGTATGCATGATTCTGAATATTTCATTAAGCAGATCTTTATCATGTCCTTTTTTTTCTATTTCCACAAACAAAGGATCTATCTTATCAAGAGATTCTTCAGCTTCTGTAAGAAATTCCGATATTATTTCATCAAGATCATCAGACATAAAGTCACCTTTATTTACCTAATTTTTCAAATATCTTATCCAGTTTCTCTTTTAATGTTTCAGCAGTAAACGGCTTTACAATATAGTTATTAACTCCTGCTTTTATTGCTTCAATTACTTTCTGTTTTTCTGCCTCTGCAGTGACCATAAGAAATGGCAAACTTTTAAGATCATTGTCAGAACGTACTTTTTTTAGAAGTTCAAAGCCATCCATATTCGGCATATTCCAATCAGAGCATATAAATTCATATCCTCCATTTTTAAGCTTTGAATAAGCAATTGCTCCGTCTTCTGCTTCTTCAATATTTTCAAAACCAATCTGCTTAAAAAGATTTTTAATAATTCTTCTCATTGTTGGGAAATCATCTACAATCAGGATTTTCATTTTATAGTTATACATCGCAACCCACCTTTACAAAAGTTTGTTTGAGTATCTGCTTTACAGCACTGACCACCTGTTCTGCTGTTACAGGTTTAACCAAATAGCCATTAGCACCAGAATCAAAGGCTCTTTCTTTTTCCTCCGGATCAGATTCTGTTGTAACCATAAAAACAGGTATATGGGAAGAATTTGGATCCGATCTTACAGTCTTTAAGAATTCAATTCCATCCATATAAGGCATATTTATATCCGAAAGTATCATATTTACATCTCCGGCTCCGAGTTTTTCTATAGCATCCAGTCCATTCTCTGCTGTAACTACTAAAAAACCTTTTGACTTAAGATAAAGGCTGATTAATTTTCTCGTAGTGGGACAATCATCAACTACCAGTATTTTCATCTTTATGTCCTCCTGTAAACAATAGCTTTGTTAATAACAACAGGTTTAAAAGCCCTCGTAACATTGTGTAAACTTTCTGTTGAACCTGTTATCAGATAACCACCCGGTCTAATGCTGTTATATAAAAGCGAAACCACCTTTTGCTTTGCTTTATCATCAAAATATATAAGAACATTACGGCAGAATATAACATCAAAGTCATACATTGATCTCATTTTCTTCTCATCCGTAAGATTTATATTTAAAAACCTCACAGAACTTTTTATAGCATTATCCAATTCAAACCCCTGCCCGTTTTGCTTGAAATATTTTTTAATATATGTTTCCGGAATATTTCTTACAGAATAAGAATAATAAATTCCTTTTTTGGCTGTTGAAATAACTCCTTCGCTGATATCTGAAGCATACACCTCTATTTTCATATCTGGTTTTTTTTCAGACTTAATCATGACTATTGTATATGGTTCTTCTCCCGTGGAGCAGGCTGCAGACCAAATTTTGAAATTATTGTTTCCTTTTGATCTTGATATTTCAGGCAAAATATATTCAAAAAGAATATCAAATTGCAGAGGTTCCCTGAAAAAAAATGTTTCATTTGTTGTTACAAGATCAAACAATGCTGATAATTCATTACCATTTGAACCATATCTTATCAAATAAAGATAATCTTCAAAACTGTTGAAATTCTTTTCCTGTATCCTTCGTATTAGTTTATTTTCCAAAAAATATTTTTTATTGTCAGGGATAAAAATACCGCTTTTTTCGTAAATGATATCCCTTAACTGCCTGAAAGTTTCATCACGCAAAGATATATTTAAAGAAGACATTGTTGTCAGGCTCATTTTTAGATTTCCACTCCTTCTTCTTCAAACATTTGATCCCCAAAAATAATCTGCTGAACTCTTCTTCTCACAGCCTCTTCTTCGTGTTCAAGTAAAGGGTTGAGAATTCCAAAAGCTTCGTCTTTCCCAAGTTGTGCTACAGCCTCTATAGTTGAAAGAACAACAGGTATTTCCCTGTCCATAAGCATGTGTCTAAACGAGTTTATTGCATCCTGTTTAAGAGAACGGCTTAAAGTCTTTACCGCATAAACTCTAACCCACATATCAGGGTCTTCAAGCGCAGATTTTATTTCATCATAACAGCAATTCATTTCACCCAATGCTATCAACGCAGATTTCCTTACTTCTGGCTCTTTATCATGTATAGCTTCAGTTAATCTTTTATAGGCTCTTTCATCTTCTGCTTTTCCAAGACTTTTAACAGCAGAAGACCTAACATTGATATTAGCGTCATTTGATAAATAAAGAAGCATTTCAATATCATCTGTATTTTTTGCAAGAGATTCCTTTACGTTCTCAGGAAATTCGCCTATATGCTTAAAAACAGATTCCGTATCAATAGACAAAAGAGCCTTGACTGCCTCTTCAGTAACATCTTTGTAAGGCTCTACAAAGAGATGATTTAATAAAGGAATAAATGCTGTTTTATCACCTATTTTTCCAAGAGCAGCTATAGCTTCTTTTCTTACATGTCCATCTTCATCATCAATAGCATCAAGCAGAATATTGCCTGCAAATTCATCAGGCATATCAGCTAATGCATGAGCCGCGGCTCTTCTTACATCGCGGAAATCTTCTTCCAATAATCTCATTATATATGGAACAGCTTTTCTGCATTTTAATTCTCCAAGAATTTCAATAGCAATTTTTCTTCCTCTGTAGCGAATTTTTGGGTCATTTAATATTTCTATAAGTGAATCGCTACAGCCTATTGTTTTTAACATCTCCTTGATAATCAATAACTTTTCTTCATCTTCAGGCTCTGATGAATCAAGAGAACCTGCAAGATCAATAATATCTTTTACAGCACTTGATTCACGAATATCAGCAAGCCCTTTTAGAGCTATCATTTTTTCATCCCAGTCTCCATTTTTGAGTATATCTTTAAGTGTCTCTGCAATATCTGATGAATGTGGTACGACATTTATCTGTACAAGACTTTTTACAATTATCTGTTTTTCAAAATCATCAGCATACTTAAAATATTCAAGCAAAGCTTTTCCTGCCTCTGCAGAGCCAATCTTTCCAAGAGTATCAATTGCAGCGTATCTAATAGATTCTGAAGAATAATCAAGCAAATCAATAATTGGTTTAATTGTTGAACTGTCTTTAAACCTCGAAAGAGATTCAAGCGCTGAAAAACAGACCCATTCTTCATCTTTAAGAGCATCTACAAGCTCGGTTATCGCACTTTTATACTGAAGAATTCCAATTGTTTTTGCAGCAGAAGCGCGGACATTGGGATTGGGGTCTTCTTTGAGCAGCCTAACAATTTCTTCTACGTAATCACAATGTTTTATTTCACATATTAAATCTAAGGCAAATTTTCTAATGTCATAATCTTTATCTTTAAGTAAGGGTTTAAGAAGCGGCACTGTAATCTGCCCGATTTCTTTTAGAATAATGAGAGCTGTGTTTCTTAAAAGTGGTTCATCTCTAAGCAAAGGGATAACCATATAGGCTGTAACTTCCCCCCCTATTTTTATAAGAGCACGCATTGCCGCATCCTGTACCCCGGGATTTTCATCTTTAAGAGCTTTAATCAAAGGCAGGATAACTCTTTCATCACCTTCTGAAAGTTCTTCTGCAGCAATATGTCTTTTCCTGGTATCAGGACTTGAAAGGTTATTGATAAGTATTTTTATTTTTTTTGCAGAAATTGACATGTCTCTACCTCACTGTTGACACAGTTATTTCTTTTTTCTTATCGGAACATTTTTTTTAATTCTTTAACCAAAAATGCATTGACTATCTTACTTTTCTGCAAGAACAGCTTCTTTGCATTTATTTTGTGGTTTTTCACCATTGAGTTTAGCTTTAAGTCTTATTATTGCCTGACTGTGTAATTGACAAACCCTGCCTTCTGTTAAATTCATAATGTGTGCTATCTCTTTCATTGTCATTTCTTCCCAGTAATATAAAGATAAAATTAATTTCTCCTTCTCCGGCATTTTTTCAATAACAGATGCAAGTAATTTTTTTTGCTCATTTTCTTCAAGTATATCTAAAGGTGTTTTTGAATCAGGGTCTGAAATACATTCCATCATATCCAGATCATCATTACTCTGAATTTTTTCATTAACATCTTCAAATCTATAAGTTTTTTGAGTATTCGCAACCTGAAGTATCCTGTAATATTCTTCAATAGATATTCCTAAATATTCTGTTACTTCTTTATCTTCAGGAAGTCTTCCATATTCTTTCTCAAGTTTTTGGTGGGCATTTTTTACATTGCTTATTTTTTTTGTCATTGATTTTGGAACCCAATTATTAGCTCTAAGTTCATCAAGCATTGCACCCTTTATTCTAAATTGCACAAAGGTATTAAGCTTGACTCTGCCTTCTGTATATCTTTGCAAGGCGTCAAGCAAGCCCATTACTCCTACACTTATCAGGTCATCTACTGAAAGCTGAGGAGGAAGTCCCCATGAAAGTCTATGAGCTGTATATTTAATAAACGGAAGAAATTCTTTTATAATTTTTTCTTTTTCAGTTTCATTAATTTCTTTTCTGTATTTTGGCATAGCGCTTCCTTCTTATCTTAGTTATCAAGACATTTTCTATGTCTTTTGCAATGTGACAGGATTAACAGACAAAAGATTTCCAATAAAAAACTGCAATGAACCTTTTATAGTATTCTTATGATTTAGAAACCTGTCAGCAATAATACTGAATTGCTTTGATGCAATAGAATCAGGGAAAATATCCACAACAGGTTTTTGAGCTTTCACAGCTTTTTTTAGTGAATTGTCAAATGGTATATAGCCTATATAATCAAGAGATATACTTAAAAATCTTTCAGCCACTTTTGAAAGATTTTTAAAAACTCCGAAGGCTTCTTCAGGATTTTTAGCAAGATTAACAAGCACTCTGAATTCTTTTTCTTGATATTTCGTAAAGAGAACCTTAATTAAAGCATATGCGTCTGTTAAAGATGTTGGTTCAGGAGTTGTGACAACAACAATCTCCTGTGCCGCAACACAGAAAAAAGCAACATTTTCAGAAATTCCTGCTGCAGTATCTATAAGAAAATAATCAATATCCACATTGTATGAATCAAAACCCTCCAGAAGTTTTAATCTTTGAAATTCGTTCAGAGCTGTAAGTTCTTGAACGCCTGAACTTGCAGGAAGTATTTTTATCCCGTTTGGTCCTTCAACAACAATATCCTGTAAATTCATCTGTCCATTGAGGACATGCTGAAGATTATATTTTGGAGTAATCTGAAAAAGTATATCTATATTGCTTAATCCTAAATCAGCATCAAGAATCATCACGCTAAACCCTTTTTTACTGATTTCCATAGCAAGATTAGCTGTAATATTTGTTTTTCCAACTCCGCCCTTTCCACTTGTAATTGCAATTGTTTTTACAAATTTATTCTTTAAATAATTATCCATCAGCATGTATAACTCCTTTTCTGCAGAATGAGATTTAAAAGCTTTTCAGGCGTAACAAATTCAATATCACCCGGAACCTTTTGTCCTGTAGTTATGAATGAGACAGGTTTCTGGTATGTAAGGATAAGATTATAAAGCGAACCAAATCTTACAGCTTCATCAATCTTCGTGAAATCTATATAATTAATCGGCAATTTTTTATAAAAACGATAAGCGTCTATCATGAAAGCATCATCACAACTTGCGCTTATTAATAGATGAATATCTATCTGTACATTAATCTTACATACAGAAAGTAATTCATTAATATGCGTTTCATCACGGGGATTTCTACCTGTTGTATCAATATAAACAATATCTCTGGTTTGCATATATCTTAAAAGATTCTCTTCAAGCTCTTTTGGGCTTGAAACTATTGACAGGGGTATTCCCATAATTCTCGTATAAATTCTTATTTGCTCAATAGCGCCTATTCTATAAGTATCAAGATTTATTATCGCCACCTTTTTCCCTGCTTTAATATCTCGTGCTGATAATTTTGCGATTGTAGTCGTTTTACCAACCCCGGTTGGTCCTATAAGCATAATAGCTTTTCTGGCATCGTTCTCTGATTTAACTTTTATATCTTTTGCAATCAGAGAAGGAATCTGGTCTATATTTAAAGCTTTCTCAGCTATGCGCATTGCAAATTCATCACGGATTGCACGCTCTGTAAGATAATTTATAACAGCCTTTTTCTCAGGTGGCAGATAGATACTATATCCTGCATTTTTCATATTCATTATTGTTTCTTTAAGACTTTCTATTTCGTTTCTTAGATATGAAAGTGTATTATCAATTACAGGGAAATTATCAGTAACAGGTTTTGAATTATTTAAAGTTTGAGTGTTGATATTCTGACCAAAATTACCTGTTTTTTGCTCAACCTGACAGCTTTCATAATCCACAGCTGCGGTTACCTCAACATAAGGCTTTAAACCTTTCTTTTCCTCTGTTGAAAGAATTATTGCATCCTCACTTAATTCCTTTTTAACCAGTGTCAAAGCCTCAGAAAAGCTTTTCGCACGAAATTTCTTAATCTTCATACTTCAAAACTCCTGTTGTATAAAGTTTTACTGACTGTGACAGTTCGGCATTTGAAAGAATAACTATAGATGGGAAATATCTTTCTGTAATTTTTCTTAGAAATCTTCGAACATGTGCTGAACACAATATTATCGGCTGGATACCTTTGAATCTATCTTCTTTAAGAGCATTTTCAATACTGCGAGCAAGTTTGTTCACAACATCAGGACTTATGGCTCCTCCAGCTTCCATAGCTTTTGACAATTCTTTCTCAAAAACAGGATCGAGCATCATTACATAAATGCTGTTGTCTATCGTATATTGTTTTGTTATATATCTTGACAAAGCCTGTCTCACAAATTCCGTAAGAACTTCAATATCTTTCACAGAAGGAGAGTAATCAAGCAGTGTCTCGAGTATTGTTACAAGATCATTTATTGGAACCTTTTCTTTTAACAGATTCTGGAGTACTCTCTGCACCCCGCCAAGACTAAGATGTGAAGGGATAAGTTCATCAACAATTTTTGGATAATTTTTTGAAACATTTTCGAGTAAATTCTGTACTTCAGTCCTATTAAGAAGTTCCCATGCATGATTTTTTATTAATTCTGTTATATGAGTAGCAATTACTGTTGAAGGATCAACAACTGTATATCCTTTTGTTTGAGCTTTTTCAACATCTTTACTGCTTATCCAGTATGCAGGTAGCCCGAAAGCCTGTTCTTTTGTAGGAATTCCATCAATTGCCTCAGCAGCTCCAGAGGCAACAGCAAGATAATGATCTACCATTACTTCACTTCTTGCAATCTCAATTCCTCTTATATAAAAACAATATTCATGAGGTCTGAATTGAAGATTGTCTTTAATATGAATAGATGGAACAACAAATCCAAGTTCTGTAGCAAGCTGTCTTCTCATTGCTTTAATCTTATTAAGCAAAGATGGTTTGTCACCTTCTACAAAAGGAATTAGTCCATAGCCAATTTCAAGAGTTAAAGGTTCAATTTCAATAAATGTCTCTATAGCAGGTTCTTGAGTTGCAGGTTGAATATGCTCATCTTGCGATTTTTCAGGTTTTGAAGTTGTTGATATTAAATAAGCGAGCATGCCTGATGCTGCTGAAAGCATTAGAAAAGGAATGTGTGGGAGTCCGGGTATAATTCCAAGCACAACCATAATTCCAGAGGCTGTTCCAAGAGACTTTGGATTGAATATTACCTGTTTTGTTATATCTTTACCTAAATTTGAATCTGTTCCAGCGCGGCTTACAACTATGCCTGCTGCTGTAGATATAAGCAAAGCAGGTATCTGCGATACAAGGCCATCACCAATTGTAAGGATTGTATATGTTTTTGCAGCTTCACCTACAGATATGCCTTTTTGAATTACACCTATAAGCAAACCTCCAATAATATTTATACCTGTTATTATAAGACCTGCAACAGCATCTCCTCTTACGAATTTGCTTGCGCCATCCATTGCTCCGTAAAAATCAGCTTCCTGTGCAATTATTGCTCTTCTTCTGCGAGCTTCTGCTTCATCTATAAGCCCTGAATTCAAATCAGCATCAATTGCCATTTGCTTTCCAGGCATTGCATCAAGTGTAAATCTTGCGGCTACTTCTGCAATTCTACCAGAGCCTTTTGTTATAACAACAAAATTAATTACGACGAGAATTAAAAACAATATAAATCCAACAGCGTAATTGCCGCCAACAACAAAACTTCCAAATGATTTTATTACCTGCCCTGCGGCTTCAGTTCCCTCATTTCCATTTAACAAAATAAGTCTTGTTGACGCGATATTAAGTGAAAGTCTAAAAAGCGTTGTTAAAAGCAATATAGAAGGGAATACCGAAAAATCCAATGGCTTGCCAATATACACTCCTGTTATTAAAATTATTATTGACAATGAAATTGAGAATGAAAGAAGTATATCAAGCATAAATGTCGGAATTGGAAGTATCATAATCCCAAGAACCGACACTATACTGAGAGCAATTACAATATCCTGATGCTGCTTTATAAATGTTTTAATATTCATGCAGCACCTCTTAATTTATAGATATAAGCAATTATTTTAGCGACTGCCCTATAAAGTTCAGGCGGTATAAAAGTATCAATCTCAAGCTTATAAAGAGCCCTTGCGAGTGGCTTATCTTCTATAATCGGTATTCTATGATTTCTTGCTATTTCTTTAATTTTTTCTGCAATATAACCCGCTCCTTTTGCTATTACTAAAGGTGCTGCCATGTCATCTTTAACATACTTCAGGGCAACTGCTAAATGTGTTGGGTTTGTTATTACCACAGTAGCTTTCGGTACCTCTTGCATCATCCTTTTTCTTGCAAGTTCTCTTTGAATGCTTTTTATTCTTGATTTAACGATAGGGTCTCCTTCAGTCTCTTTGAATTCCTGTTTAACTTCCTCTCTTGTCATTTTGAGAGAACGTTCAAAACTCCACCTCTGATAAAAATAATCGAGCACAGCAAATATAAAAAAAATAAGAAAAATAATTAATATTGCTTTTAAAAGAATTCTTCCTGTTACAGAAGTGATTTCCTGAACCTCAAGAGATGATGCAAAAGGGAGGAAATTCATAAGGTTTTTAAGTACAAGATACATGACAAACCCACCTACTATAAATTTAAAAAGACTTTTTAATAACTCCACCAGACCTGTAGTTGAGAATAATCTCTTTATACCACCGAGAGGATTTAGTCTTTCTAACTCCATACTAAGAGGCTTTAAAACCAATCCACCCTGTAAAGCACCGGCAAATAAAGCGAAAGTAAAGGCTATTGCCAAAAAAGGCATTAATATCCACATCATTTCAGATAATGCATATTTCATTGCTATCTCAGGGTTCCTTCCATACTGAAACCCGAGCAATTTTCTCATCATTTCTTCAATTCTGCTCATGAATGTATTTCCAGAAAAATAAAACATTAAAACCATTCCCGCAGTTGATGCCATTGAAATAAGCTCACGGCTACGGGCAATCTGTCCTTTTTCTCTTGCCTTTTGTTTCCTTCGCGGTGTAGCTTTTTCAGTCTTTTCCTGAAATTCAGCCATTTTTCAGCCCCTTAAAGAGTTGAGAAGTTTGGTTACTTCTTCTGTAATAGAACCAAGATAGCCATTGGTTACTGTCAAAATCATGGGTAAACCTATTAACAGCACAATAAATCCAACAAATATATAAATCGGATATGCAACAAAAAATATGTTAATTTGAGGTGCTGCTTTATAAACAAATCCAAGCATTATATGAGATACAACCATTGTCATAACAACCGGTGCACTAAGTTTCAGGGCGATTATAAACATAACTTTTACTATTGACACAACCGATGGGATAAGTCCGCTTAAAGATATTTCTCCACCAGGTAGAAGTTCATAACTTTTTACGAATACATATATCAAGTCATGATGAGCATCAATGCTCAAAAATATCAACATTGCAATAAACCCGAAAAGCTGTGACATTTCAGTTGATTGTCCTATTTCTGGATTAAAAGACTGAGCTATTGAAAGACCCATTGCATTGCTTATTATCTGTCCTGACATTTCAATCGCAAAAAACACAAATCTTGCAGTAAATCCAAAAGCAATACCAAGAATAATTTCTCGCATTACCATAAGGGGTATAAGTTCGTTGTTTGCTATCTTTATTTCGATTAAAGGAGTAAGTATAAGGGCAAATGCAACTGAAAGCCCTATCTTCATTTGAGCAGGAAAATTCCTGCTTCCAAAAAAAGGAAGAAGCATTATCACTATTCCTACCCTTAGCAGAATGAATATAAAAGCTGGTATATATGATGAAATAAGCTGGTTTGTCATTTTATATACACCGGAATTTTTTCAAAAAGATTTGCAGTAAAAGCTATCAGAATCTTTGAGAGCCAAGGGAAAAATATAAAAAGGCAGACAAAAACAGCAATTACTTTCGGGACAAAAGTTAATGTGAATTCCTGAATCTGTGTAACAGCCTGGAATAGACTCACAATAAGACCTACCAGAAGACTAACCATTAAAGGCGGTGCTGATACAAGCAGAATTGTTCTGAAAACATCTCCAGAAATTTCTCTAACAACGTCCGGTGTCATTGAAAACTCCTTATTATTGTGCCGATTACAAGATTCCAGCCGTCCGCAAGAACAAAAAGTAAAATTTTAAATGGCAATGATATCATCACAGGAGGAAGCATCATCATACCCATTGAAAGAAGCACACTCGATACAACCATGTCTATGATTAAGAATGGGAGAAAAATTAAAACTCCCATTTCAAAAGCTGTCTTTAATTCGCTTATCGCAAATGCAGGAACCACAACTCTTATTGGTAAATCTTCTGGCTTTTCTGGCACATCCTGTTTTGATACTTTTAGAAATAAAGCAATATCTTTTTCACGAGTTTGTTTAAGCATAAAATGCTTAATCGCGGGTTCGGCTCTTTTAAACGCTTCTTTCATATCAATTTTTTTCTCAATATAAGGGCTGAGAGCTTCTTGATTAATAACATCAATAGTCGGAGACATTATAAAAAATGTAAGGAATAATGATAATCCGATAATTACAGGATTCGGAGGCATCTGCTGGCCTCCAAGAGCCTGTCTTAAAAGCGAAAGGACTACGACTATTCTTGTGAATGAAGTGAACATTATGAGTATCGCAGGAATTAGTGATAGAAAACTTATAAGAAGAAAAACTTCAATTGCCGGATCATTTAGATTCATTTAAGCGTTCCTTCATATTCTTCAGCATTCTGATCTTTGTGTTTATTTCAGCTGTTGTTTTTTCTTCAAAATCATTTTCATTGAAAGCTTTTAAAAGCTTTATATCATTTTGAGTTATGCCGAGAAGCAATACTTCCCTTCCCATTTTAAGCGCAGCAACTCCTTTTCTTGGTCCAAATGGATGGTATGAAACCACATTTATTAGAACGCCTGATTTTATCTGTCTTTTTTTCATCAAATAACCGAAAAGAATTATCAGGAGAATTACTCCTCCAAGCGCTGCTAACATTTGAATATATTGCTCTGTCATCTTAACTGATTTATCCTTTCTGCTGGACTTATAATATCTGTTAATCTGACGCCAAATTTTTCATTTACAACAACAACCTCTCCCCTTGCAACAAGTTTGTTATTAATCAAAATTTCCATGGGTTCTCCTGCAAGCTTATCTAATTCAATTACCGAACCCTGTCCAAGCTGAAGAAGATCTCTTATCAGCATCCTAGTCATTCCAAGTTGGACTGTGAGTTCCAGAGGTATATCAAGAATAAAGTCAATATCCTTTTTTGCGTTATTTTCCTTTTTCTCCTCTTTGAATTCTTCAAAGCCTGCTTCTTCGGTTTTCTGTTCAGGATTTTGAAGCATAATTATCTCCTTTTACTACTTTAGTTAGTTTTATTGCTTGACTGCCTCTGCTATAGCCAGGCACTCCATAATATTTTGTAATCCCTTCAACTTTGACAGGTATCTCAGAGTTAGAAGGTTTTCCAAGATTTATCACACTGCCAACTTCTAATTCAACAAGTTCTCCAAGAGTAATCTGAACTCTCCCGATTTCTGCTTTTACTTCTACAAACGATTCTTTTAAAAGCTCTTTAAGATAAGCTACCCAATTATGGTCAACATCAAACTTATCAGCCTGAATACCTGAGTAAAGTATTTCCTTGACAGGTTCTATCATTGAATATGGGATGCAGAAAAAAAGCTTACCTGTAAAATCTTCGAGCTCTATATGTATCTCAACTTTAATTACAAGTTCACTTGGGGTTACAATTGTGACAAACTGGGGACTCATTTCAGAGCTTACAACCTCCGGTGTAATCTGGGCTATTCCACTCCACGCACTTGCCATATCTTTCAGGGCAATATTCACTACCTTTCTTATAACGTTCTGTTCAATATGAGTAAATGACCTTCCTTCGGATTTTACATGGCGTGCATTAGAGCTTCCGAAAAAGAATTCAACAAAGGCAAATACCAAAGGAGCCTCGATTATAAACAGAGCATAACCTTTTAATGGTTCCATCTTGAAAATATTTATACTCGAAGGAAAAGGAATTATTTTCATAAACTCACCGAATTTTGTGATCTCAACACTACTGATGCTTATATCCACAAATTTCATTAAGAGATTTGATATAGAATTTCTGAAAAAACGCGCAAATTTTTCATTTGCAAGCTCAAGACCAGGCATTCTTCCGCGAATAATTCTTTCCTGATTTGTAAAATCATATGCTCTTATACCTGAAAGAATTTTGTCACGGGCTACTTCTGTATCAATTTCTCCAGATTGTACCCCCTTTAGCAGGGCATCAACTTCATCCTGTGAAAGTATATCGTTCATTGTGTCACAAACTCAGTAAAATAAAGGTTCTTAAAAACATCTTTACCCATTGCCTGATTTGCTCTCAATAAAATCTCATCTTTAAGCTGGAATTTGCCTTCAGGAGTTGTTACTGAAGTATATGATTTACTGCTTACGAGAATAATAATTGCATCTCTCAAGAGGGGAATTTTCTCGGTTGCCATTTGTTGATATGCTTTATCAGCAAGTTCGAATTGTAAAGATAATTTCAGAAAACGATTTTGCTCTGCCAGATTCATTACAAAAGGGTCAAGGGCGAGCAATTCAATTTTTGCATTTTCTGCTGGTGCCTTTTCATGATTTGCATCCGCTGCTTTTGTTTTTTTCCCTAAAAACATAGTATATGCCGCAAAACCGCTTCCAAGCCCTATAATAAGAACAATCGCAGCAATTATAATTATCTTCAACTTTCCTTTTTTAGGTTTTTCACTATGAACCTCATCAACGCCAGCAGCTTGACCATCCAATACATTCTCTGCCATAAAATCCTCCTTTTCGTAATTCTTTGTATTGATATAATCAAAGAATGTGCCAGATGGTAATGTATTGTTTTTTATGGGTTATTTAATAAATACAGGGGAAATTTGAAAAGAATAGTCAATTAATTGACTATATTAAACTCAATGATTTTCTGACTGGATTAACCTGCCGTAACATCCTTAGAGGAAGTCCATTCTGAAATGAGAGAATACCCGAGCGCAAGAAGTGTAGGACCGAGAAAAATTCCAATAAATCCAAAAGCAAAGATTCCTCCGAATACTCCAAGAAGAATTAGTATAAATGGAAGATCTATTCCTTGGCTTATAAGTATTGGTTTTACTATATTATCGATACCGCTGATTATGAAAGTTCCCCATAATAACATGAATATCCATGCTATTGTACTTTTATAATAAAACAACCATATTGTTACAGGTATCCACAGCAAAGGTGGTCCCATAGGAACAAGGGCGAGAAAAAAAGTAAACAAACCTAATAAAAGAGCCGCGGGAACGCCAGCAATAAAAAAGCCAATTCCTGCAAGTGTTCCCTGAACAGCAGCTGTCCCGAGAACTCCATAAACAACCCCTTTTGTAGTAGAAGCAGCAACGCTTATAAGTCTATCTGCTCTTGTTCCTGCTATACGCCTTAGAAAATTTGCAAAACTTTGTGCAGTCTCTTCACCGTCACGATAAAAGAAAAAACAAACAATAATACTGAGTACAATTTGAAAAATAGCCTGTCCCATCAATGCACCTTTTTCAATGATTACTCCCTTGATAGTTTTAATATAAGGCAATAGAATATCAGCAAGTCTTTCATGATCAAAAGTCCATTCATTCCAATAGGTTTGAATTTCAGGACCTATGACAGGTATATTGACTAACCAGGCTGGAAGTTGAGGAGGTCCTTTTTCAAGCATTGCACGAATATTGTTTGTAAGAGTAGATGCTTCACTGGCAAAGGTTAATCCGATAATTGCTATTGGCAGTACAAAAGCTCCAATTAAAAGCAATGTCATTATTGTTGCAGCAAGAGTTTTCCTGCCCTTAAGTAATTTTTCCCACCACTTATAAATCGGCCAGGTAGAAAAAGAAAGAATCACAGCCCATAATAATGCAGATAAAAAGGGGCGTAAAACAAAAAAACAACCAATTATTATAATTGAAAGTACAAGAACACTAACAAGATGCTCTATATATTTATCTTTTTGTTCAATCAATTTGACTTAAACTCTTATTATTTCCCCTTCTTTTAAAATATGTATGTTTTTCAGACCGGTTTTTTTCAATTCTGATTTAATAATTTTAAAATATTGGGGTTTAGGGTGGGTAATACATATTTTTTCAGGCAGATTATACATTGTAGCCACCTCTTCTTTTAATAATTGAGGTGTAAGATGTCCGGTGCTTATAGCCATTTCTTTCATTTTATCAGGGAATGAAACATCTATTATGAGACAGTTCAATTTTTTTGATTTTATTTTTTCCCATGTTTTAGGTGTGGGACCGGTATCGCCGGTATAGAATAATTTCCTGTTCTTAATGTCCTCTACAAGATACCCGACCGCTGGTACCGGATGATTTACTCCATATGGAGTTATTGTATAATCATTTATTTTAATGGGTTTATTAATTTTCAATTTAGATAGATTAAGAATGGCATTCTCAGGATCAGGTATCAATGTAAAATCAGGCCACATCGAACTATTGAAAAGATGTTTTTTTATGGTAGATATAACGGGTCTTATACTATATAAATTAACAGTATGCCTGTCTTTTCCGAGAACAATATTATCGGTTAGGAACGGGATACTTCTTATATGATCAAGATGAGCATGAGTTATAAAAATATGCCTTATTTTTAATTGCGATTTTATATTTAGCGAGCTTGTAATACTTCCGGCATCAAAAACAATTTCATCATTGAGTAAAAAACTCGGAGCATTATGCCCTGGTATTTCAGCTCCGGAACAACCTATAACATTTATTTTCATAATATATAACTATTATACTTTTTTTGTAATTCAATCGCAATTTCTCGGTTTTTCTATCAAATATCCTCTGTATTTATTTTTCCAGTCATTTAAACCTGAAAATGCTATTGAAATAATGCACATGTTTCAAAAATTTATTTTTGATGCTATAAACCGTAAGGATACCCGGCGTTGTTTATCACGATTCATACTTTAAATTGTTTCATATAAACTTTTTCTATTATATGAAGATGAATCTTATCATCGGTATTAATTTTATTAAACAGATCAAAAATAGTTTTTTCAATACTACCAGCATTGCTGACAGCTAAAACCAGTCTGAATCTATTGAATCCATATTTATCTCTTTCCTCTTTGCCTGACTTTAAAAGTAAAGGAATTATTTCCTTAATTATCATATTTTCAGTTAAATCAAAAATATATACAAGAAGTCTGTTGCCAATATTAATTTTTCTTCTTATTATCAAATTTCCGCATGGTACATTTTCCTTGTAATCTATGATTTTAAATACTTCCTCGGGGCAACCACAGCCGAGTGTTTTCTGAACAAATTCTTTAATCGCCTTTTTTTCTTCCATATTATCAATCAGCGTCCACAAATTTCATCAGTGTGCCCTTCTTCGCAGTTCCGTACCTGAAGATTGTTATTCCTTTACAACCTTTTTCATAAGCAAGCATAAAAGCCCGGGCAACATCTTCTTTTTTTGCTTTATGCGGCATATTTATAGTTTTTGAAACAGCATTGTCTGTAAATTCCTGAAAACGTGCCTGCATTTCAATATGTTTTTCAGGGGATATTTCATGAGCAATCCTGAAAAGCCTTTTAATTTTAACAGGCATCTCCTTAATTCCTTTCAAAGAACCTGTTTTTTTAACCTTTTCCATTAAAGTTTCATTATATAATCCTTCTTTTATTGTAATTTCAAGGAAATATTTGTTTATTTCGGCAAATTCCATATCAAGAGCATATCTTTTATAAGCAATTGCAAATAATGGCTCAATTCCACTCGAACAATCAGCAATAATAGACAGGGTACCCGTGGGCGCAATTGTTGTAGTAGTCGCATTTCTTATGCCGGGGAAACCCTGAATATCATAAATCGAACCTTTAAAATTAAGAAAAGAACCTCTTTGAAAAGCAAGTTCGATTGATGCTTCCCTTGCTTTATCCCGTATAAACTTCATGATAGTTCGTGCAAAATCCAAAGCTGATTTATGGTCATAAGGTATTCCGAGAAGTATCAATGCATCTGCCCATCCCATTACACCAATGCCTATTTTTCTGTTTCCTTTATGCATTTGCTCGATTTCAGGGACAGGATATTTATTAACATCAATTGAATTATCAAGAAATCTTACAGCGGTTTTAATATCATCCTGAAGCATATCCCAATTAAAATTAGTCTCTTCAATTATACATAATTTGTTTTTATGAAACTTTCTTTCTTTTACATATTTAGAGATATTTAAAGAACCCAATACACATGCTTCATAAGGAAGTAAAGGCTGTTCCCCGCATGGATTTGTAGACTCTATTGTACCGATATGAGGTGTAGGGTTTGCAGCATTAATTCTGTCTATGAATATTATTCCCGGATCTCCTGTTCTCCATGCGCTTTCTATAAGTTCATCAAAAATTTCTTTTGCTTTTATTCTGCCAGAAACTTTTTTTGTGCGGGGATTAATTAGTTCATACTCTTCATTGTTTTTAAGGGCTTGCATGAAAGCATCTGTAACCGCAACCGAGATATTGAAATTAGCAAGTTCTTTTTCTTCTCTCTTAATTTTTATAAATTCCAATATGTCAGGATGGTCAATACGTAAAATACCCATATTAGCTCCCCTTCTTGCCCCACCCTGTTTAATCACCTCGGTTGCTGAATTATATACTTTCATAAACGATACAGGTCCGCTTGCGATACCACCAGTTGAACGAACTTTATCTGCTCTTGGCCTTAGCTTTGAAAAAGAAAAACCTGTGCCACCACCGCTTTGCAGAATCAAAGCCGCATACTTAAGAGTATTAAAAATACCTTCCATTGAATCATCTACAGGGAGAACAAAACAAGCGGCAAGTTGCCCAATTTCCTTGCCAGCGTTCATTAATGCAGGAGAATTCGGTAAAAACCGCAAGTCTGTCATAATATTGAAAAATTTTTCTTCCCAATAGGATGAATTTTTAGAATAATTTTCTTCTGCTGAAGAAACTGTCCTTGCAACCCTTTCGAACATTTGTTCTGGTGTCTCGATAATATTCCCTGCTTCGTCCTTAAGAAGATAGCGGGCTTTAAGAACAGTTAATGCATTTTCCGATAAATACATGATATTTAATTTAATTATTTTTTCCTTGCTGCCAGTTTATTAAGCGCATTAATATAAGCCTTTGCTGCTGCAACTATAATATCTGTATCAGCTCCATGACCTCTCACGGTTCTATTATCTTCCTCAAGAGAAACTATAACTTCACCAAGAGCATCTGTACCACCTGTAATTCCTTTTACTTCAAATTTCAACAGCCTGCTCTTGGTGCCTGTTATAGCAGAAATTGCTTTATAAGTAGCATCAACCGGCCCATCGCCGTGTTCTAACTTATCCATTATCTCTTCACCGACTTTGAGTTTTATAGCTGCTGTCGGTTTCTGATTCACTCCGCTGACTATATAAAGATCAACAAGACTATAAAATTCAGGCACTTCAACTGAACCTTCGGATACAAGCGCTTCAATATCCTCATCAAAAATATCTTTCTTTTGATCCGCAAGTTTTTTAAATTTTTCGAATACCTTATTTAATTCCTCATCAGACAAAACATAGCCGAGTTCTTTAAGACGGGTCTTAAATGCATGCCTTCCTGAATGCTTTCCGAGAACAAGTTTTGTTGAATAAAGACCTATACTTTCAGGTCTGATTATTTCATAAGTTGATTTCTCTTTTAGAAGTCCATCCTGATGTATTCCTGATTCATGAGCAAAAGCATTTGCTCCAACAATAGCTTTATTTGGCTGAACCGCTATGCCTGTTATTTTTGTAATTAATCTGCTTGTCCGGATTATTTCCTCTGTCTTTATTTTCGTGTCTGCATTAAAAAGATCTTTTCTTGTTCTCAAAGCCATAACAACTTCCTCAAGAGAGCAATTTCCAGCTCTTTCGCCTATGCCATTTATTGTGCATTCTATCTGACCTGCTCCATTTAAAACCGCTGATAAAGAGTTTGAGGTTGAAAGTCCAAGATCATTATGGCAATGAACAGAAATAACCGCTTTGTTTATATTCTGAACTTTTTCAAAAAGAGTCTTGATTATATTTCCAAACTCTACAGGAATAATGTACCCCACCGTATCAGGTATATTTACAGTTGATGCTCCGGCTTCTATTACAGCCTCTACTACTTCACATAGATAATTTATATCTGTCCTTGTTGCGTCCATTGGTGAAAATTCAACATCATCAACAAGGCTTCTTGCGAATTTAACCATCTCTACAGAGCGTTTCAGGGCTTCTTCTCTGCTTACCCTGAACTGATATTTTAGATGAATATCTGATGTTGAATGAAAAGTATGAATGCGTTTTTTTGGGGTGTCTTTCAATGCTTCATAAGCGCTTTTTATATCCTCTTCACGAGCCCTGGCAAGACTGCATATAATAGGACCTTCTACTTCACTCCCTATTGTTTTTATAGCCTCAAAATCGCCCGGTGAACTATAAGCAAACCCTGCTTCTATAACATCAACTCCAAGTCTGGCAAGTTGTTTGGCAACAAGAAGCTTTTCAGCAGTATTCATTGAAGCACCGGGAGATCGTTCACCATCGCGAAGCGTTGTATCAAATATCTTTATTATTCTCATTGCTAACTCTGTTCCTCCTTCTTTTTCCTCATTTTATTATAGTAAAGAACTAAATTTTCAATTATGCCGCCAAACAAATAAACCATTGCAAAAATAAAAAGGGATACAGGCGGATGAATAATAATTAACATCAAAACAATCACAAAAACAACAAGTATCCAGAAAGGCTTTCTTTCCCTGAAATTTATTTCCTTTGCTCCATGATAACGCAATGTGCTTACCATAAGTAACGCCAATAATATTGTTATTAATAATAAATAAATATTTTTATCAGGTGTTCCACCCCATATTTCATTATAAAAAAGCACAATAGAAGCTAATATAGATGCTGCCCCTGGAATTGGCATTCCGGTAAATGCCTTTGACTCGGCAGAACCCATCTGAACATTATAACGCGCAAGACGTAAAGCGCCACATGCCATAAACCAGAAACATACAGCCCAACCAATTCTTCCAAATGGTTGCAAAGCCCATTTATACATCATGATAGCAGGTGCAACACCAAAAGCAACTAGATCAGATAAAGAATCAAGTTCGATGCCGAATTTCGTGGTGCTACTTGTTAATCTTGCAACCCATCCATCAAGCCCGTCAAATATAGTTGCGAAAAATATTGCCCATGCAGCATGGATATAATTGCCTTTTATTGAGGCAAGAATAGAATAAAAACCCATTAGCATACCGCAAAGAGTCAGAGTATTGGGCAATATGTATATTCCTTTCTTCATTAAATAATTATAATTGAAATCAGGATAATTTGCTCGAAAAGTATTTTTCTTGGTTCTAACTCTGAAGTACTAAACTTGATGATTTCCAGTTGAAAACTTCAGGGGTGTGAAATAAGTCAGAAGTGTCTGCTTTGGGAAGAAGGCTAATGAATGTTTCGAGAAAGCAGCTCTTAAAAGAATTTGCCCAAAATTATTGCCATAACTTTAAATTTATCATTATTGATTATAAAGTAACTGTAGTATTAGAATATTATATTAATGACGGATTTTTAAATAAGATTTTCTGGATAGTATATGGGAAATTGGACATTATTTAAAATGAAAGGGGGTGAGATAAAATGAAACGTTTAACATTAATTTTAGTTGTTATTGCATCCTTTATTCTTATAACCTCGGCATTCGCAGGGATGAAGACTTATACTTATAAGGACGGCGATTTAGGCCCGGTTACTTTTGATGGTAAATTGCATAATACCAAACTCGGTCCGGGAAAATGTATGGAATGCCACAAAGGTAATGTTCCTTTTGCTATGAAGATGCCTGGTACTGAAGGTTGCGCAAAAATTACGAAAGCTGATCATGTTGATGGTAAATTCTGCGGTGTTTGTCACAATGGCACCAAAGCTTTCGACTGGAAAGAAGGAGCAGATTGCACAAAATGCCATAAAAAAGAAGCTGCTTCTGCACCTGCCGTAGAACCCGAAAAGAAATAATCAATAAAAAAGGGTATGGTTCAATTTCTTCCATACCCTTTTTATATTATTTTCATCAGAAACAGATCAGCGGGTTTATTATTTTACTTCAGTCAGCCATGATTTATACTTTTTATTCCTGCCTTTTACTATATCAAAAAATATTGTTTGAAGTTTTTTTGTAATTTTACCTGGTTTGCCTTCTCCAATTATTCTTCCATCAGCTTCTCTGATTGGAGTAACTTCTGCCGCGGTTCCTGTAAAAAAAGCTTCCTGAGAAATATAGAGTTCATCTCTCGTAAATCTTTCTTCCTTAACCGTAATCCCGTTGTCTTCAGCTATTTTTATTATGCTGTTTCTTGTAATTCCTTCAAGTATTGAAGTTAATGGAGTTGTTTTAAGAACACCGTCTCTCACTATAAATATATTTTCTCCGCTTCCTTCAGAAACATAACCTTCGGTATCAAGAAGCAATGCTTCATCGTATCCACATGATATAGCTTCTTTTTTTGCGAGCTGCGAATTGACATAATATCCGCATACTTTTCCTCTTGTCATATTGGCATTAACATGATTCCTTATAAAAGAAGAAGTTTTTATTCTAATGCCTTTTTCAATTCCTTCTTCTCCAAGATATGTTCCCCATGACCAGACAGCTATTGAGACATTAACAGGATTTTCCTTTGGATAAAGCCCCATAGCTCCATAGCCTATATAAACAAGTGGTCTGATATAACAGGATTTTATCCTGTTAATCTTTACAGTTTCTATTATTGCTTTCTTAATTTCTTCTTTACTAAACGGAATATCAATAAGAAATATATGGGCAGAATTGAATAATCTTTCAACATGCTCATCAAGTCTGAATATGGCAGGACCTTTTGATGTTTCATAACACCTTATACCTTCAAATACTCCAAGCCCATAATGAAGTGAATGGGTCAACACATGGACAGTAGCATTATCCCAATCAACAAATTTTCCATCCATCCATATTTTTTCTGTTTTTGGTATCATGAATTACTTTTATAACAAGACAGAGGCATAATTGTCAATCACATCCTGTCAGGAGCGCTTATGCCTAATATTTTCAAGCCTTCTTCTAAAATTTCTTTTACAGCTTTGCATAATAAAAGTCTTGCGACTGTTAATTCATTATTATTTGCAAGAACTCTGTATTTGTTGTAATAAGGATGAAATAATCCTGCAAGCTCCTGCAGATAAAAAGTAATCCTGTGTGGCTCATGTGTTTTAACAGCTCCCTCAAAAATCATCGGGTACATTAATAATTTTTTTATGATTCTGAACTCTTCAGGTGTATTTAGAAATTGCAAATTATAATTTGTTTTATTTATATCAATACCTTTTTCTACAGCATTCCTGAAAATACTGTTTATTCTGGCATAAGCATATTGTACGTAAAAGACAGGATTTTCAGATGATTGCATTTTAGCTACTTCAAGATCAAATTCAAGATGACTGTCGGGTCTTCGTGTCAGAAAAATAAATTTCGTAGTATCTGCTCCTACTTCGTCAATCACTTCCCTTAGAGTAATAAATTCACCTGCTCTTTTCGACATCTGAACAGGCTTCCCGGCCCTGAGAAGCGAGACCATCTGAACAAGCAGTACTTTTAATTTATCCTCTGGATAGCCAAATGCTTCTATAATAGCTTTCACTCTCGGAATATAACCATGATGATCAGCTCCCCAAATGTCTATCAGTTCATCGTATCCCTTTTCTATTTTTTTCTTATGATATGCTATATCAGAAGTAAAATAAGTATATTCACCATCCTGTTTTATTACTACCCTATCTTTCTCATCCCCAAAAAAAGAAGATCTAAACCAGACAGCTCCATCTTTCTCATAAATATACTCTTTTGCCTTCAGATATTCGAGTGCTTTATCAACATCTCCGGAATCGAAAAGTTCTCTTTCACTTTGCCAGACATCAAAGAATATCCCAAATGCTTTAAGATCTTCTTTTATATCATCAAGAATTTTTTTATAAGAATAATCAATAAAAAAATCAGCCACTTCATCAAAACCTGATTGAAGATATTTTCCTCCTTCTTTTTTAAATATCTCCTTCGCTATATCCTCAACATATAAACCTTTATAACCATCTTCGGGAAATGGATATTCAATTCCCTGCATTTCCCGGTATTTTGCGAATACAGAATGTCCGAGAAGTTTAACCTGCCTTCCTGCATCATTAATATAATATTCACGAATCACATTAAATCCTGCTGCCCGGAGTAAATTAGAAAGAGCAGCTCCTGTAGCTGCGCCTCTTCCATGACCCAGATGCAACGGGCCTGTAGGATTTGCGCTTACGAATTCTATTTGTACTTTCCTTCCATGTCCTATATTTTTTCTTAGAAATACTGAAGGTTTTTGTAAAATTTCATTCAATTTACTGATTAAATAGTTTTTAGAAAAAGTAAAATTAATGAATCCGGGACCAGCTATTTCTATCTTTTCGAAAATATCATTAATTGACATATAAGAAACCAATTCCTCTGCTATTTTTCCTGGACTCTTCTTTAGAAGTTTTGCGAGACTCATGGCAACAGGTGTTGCAATATCACCCATTGTTTCTTGTGGAGGGACTTCAACTTCAATTGCTGGCATCTGAGAAATGCCAAGTTTATTGATTGCATCAGTGATAATACTAATAATCTCGTTTTTCATAAGTTTTAAGTTTAATCTCGGCAGGCATTTAAAGTCAAATTAAACTCTAATTCTTATAAATTTTAATTTTGTTGACTCCTGAAATCCATGAAAGCAGAATACTTACAACACTTATGATAATAGCACCCTTTAACGCAGGCAGAAAACCATTTATACTCAATCCGAGATTCAAAGGTTCTGATAATTGAACAGTTATAATCAGCATCAGGGTATTTATAAAAATAGTAAATAAACCAAGTGTAAATATAATCAGAGGAATAGCAAAAAAAGTTACAATAGGTTTTATGAAAGCATTAACTATCCCAAAAACAGCACCAATTATAATCATTTTCCACCATTCGCCTGTAAAGGCTATCCCATCTATAACCTTAACCGCAATCCCAATGGAAAGAGCATTAATCATAATTCTAAGAATAATCCTGGACATTATTTATTTTACTCTATTTCCTCCTCATCTTTATATTCTCTTTTTCTCTTAATTAACCTGTAGAAACCATATATTGTCAAAATTGAGAGAAACAAAAAAATAATTGTATAAATATTATTACTCAAATATAAAAACCATGTATGCTTTTTCTTTAAAGAAGATTGCCAGTTTTGCTCAAGTTGATACAGACTTATTGAAATATTTTCGTGAAAAGATTCATTTATATTCCTGCCTGAAGAAAGATTTTTAATAATTTTCCTTAAAACATTATCCCCGTATTTTTCTGAAATATATTCAATAAAACTTTTGCTTTCCTGATATGCAAGCAAAACAGAATTTCTTTCTTCAGGAAATCTATAAAGACTTTGAAAGCTAATTAACTTGTCAGATAGTATTGCCTTTTCAAGAAAATTATTATCCTGATTAGAAATAATCTCAGAGATTCCACCGCTTACCCACTGGCATATCCCTTCATCAAACCACCTCGGCAAATTGGAATCGTCAATATTTTGATGAAGCATTATATGACACAATTCGTGTTTAAGTGTTGTTTCAAGATTAAATGGCTTCGTAAAAACCCTTGATGTATCAATAAACACAGAATTTTTAATAGGAATAGCATAAGCAACTATTAAATCGCTACCTGTAGTTTTTTGGAAATTACTGCTACCCTTTATTAAAAATATCATGGGGCTGGAATTCATTCTCAGTCCGAGACTTTCTTCTAATTCCTTGATTATTGAAGGCAATTTCCCTGCTGTTTCCCTTGCAACTGAATTTAATGAATCTTCATAAAATATATTTGCTTCTTTTATATAAATATTCAGAGGTTTTGCATTAACAGAATTAAAAAAAAGCAGAATAATAATGTTAGTCAGAATAATAATTCTTACTTTCATTATTTAGTATAACAATAATCTTTGTTGAATTTTTGTTCTAATGATATAATATG
>JACAFE010000040.1 GCA_013388435.1 Nitrospirota bacterium
ACTGAGGCTGAAGTCGAAGCGTAAGCCTCAGAGATAAAATAGGCAACTACATCAAAAATAAGATAAAGCCATGTTCTTATACAAAGGTAGTTTATTTTGTTTTATAAATTGAGTTATTGCCAGTAAACAACCCCCTGACCCCCTTAACAAAGGGGGAATCTGGCAAAGAGCAAAGAGGTAGGAGGGGATTGTTAACAGAAAATAGATTTTTTCGCAATATTTACGTTATCTTAATTGTACTTTTTGGTATAAATCCCTAAAAATACATTTTAAGGCTTAAGTATATAAAAGAGGATAAAACTTGAGACTTCCTGAATGGGTTAAGGTAGGTAATAAAGGAATTCATAATACAAAACGCATGTTGCGGCATTATAATGTTGAATCTGTGTGCGAACAGGCTAAATGTCCAAATATAGGTATTTGCTTCGCAAAACCTACAGCAGCTTTTATGATTCTCGGAAAAACTTGTACGAGAAATTGCACTTTCTGCGCTGTAAGTTCTGGCATTCCTGAATCTGTAGATTTAGAAGAGCCAGAAAAAATTGCAATGGCTGCAAAAGATTTGGGCTTACGATATGTGGTTATAACTTCTGTCACGCGTGATGATTTACCTGATGGAGGTGCAGAACATTTTGCCAAAACTGTTTTGGCAGTAAAAAAGCATTTACCCGAAGCAAAGGTTGAAGTTTTAACCCCTGATTTCAACGGTAATAAAGATAGTATAGAGATTGTACTTTCTTCAAAACCCGATGTTTTCAATCACAATATTGAAACTGTTCCCTCTCTTTACGCAAAAGTAAGGCCACTGGCTGATTATAAAAGCTCGCTTGGGGTACTGGCTTATATCAAGAAAAAAAACAAGGATATACTTACAAAGTCTGGACTTATGCTTGGGTTTGGAGAGAAAATACCAGAAGTTCATGAAGTACTAAGCGACTTAAGAAAAGCTGAATGTGATATTATTACTATTGGTCAATATCTCAGGCCTTCCAAGGCGCATTTACCTGTTGTTGAATATATAAAACCTGAGATATTTGAAAGCTTCAGATTAAAGGCATTATCAATGGGGTTTAAATATGTTTCTTCTGCGCCCCTTGTTAGAAGTTCAATGAATGCTGAAGAGATGTATAATATATAAAAAGCAATTTATTTCAGGAATGGGTACAAATTCAAATATTAAATTTCAAATTACGGGTTAACCGGGTTAGGAGTGAATGGCATGAAGAAAGAAAAGGTTAATGTCGGTATTATTGGATTCGGGGTTGTTGGAAGTGGAACTGCAAAAGTTCTGCTTAACAATAAAAATATTTTGAAAGAAAGATTAGGATTTGAGCTGAATCTCAAAAAAATTGCTGACCGTGATATTAAGACTGATAGAGGCATAAAAATTCCGGAAGGTGTTCTTACTACAGATGTAAATGAAATTTTCAATGACCCGGAAATTGATATTGTAGTGGAGTTAATTGGTGGAATTAGACCTGCGAAAGATTTTATTCTTAAAGCTATACAAAACGGCAAACATATTGTTACAGCAAATAAAGCATTGCTTGCAACAGAAGGTACAGACATTTTTAATTCTGCCTTAGAAAAAGGAGTTGAGGTCGGTTTTGAAGCTTCTGTTGCAGGAGCAATTCCAATTATTAAAGTCATGAAAGAAGGATTAATCGCAAACAGAATTAAAGCTATTTATGGAATTATTAATGGCACATCAAATTATATTTTGACAAAAATGACTTACGAAAATATGGAGTTTTCAGATGCACTTAAAGAAGCTCAAAAATTAGGATATGCAGAGGCAGACCCTACATTTGATATTGAAGGTATTGATACTGCTCATAAGATTACCATACTTGCAACTTTATCTTACGGCATTCCTTTATCTTATAGTTCTGTTCATATTGAGGGAATTACTAAAATAACTGCTCAGGATATAGCTTTTGCAGGCGAACTCGGATACAAAGTAAAACTTCTTGCGATTACAAAGGAAACAGATGGTGAAATAGAATTAAGAGTTCATCCCACAATGCTTCCTAAAGACTACCTTATTGCAAAAGTTGATGGGCCATTTAATGCAATTTATGTTGATGGTGATGCAACTGGCTCTACAATGTATTACGGAAGAGGAGCAGGTTCTATCCCAACAGGAAGCGCAGTTGTAAGTGATATTGCAGACATAGCAAGAAACATTCAAAAAGATGCAATCGGCAGAGTACCAACAATTCCAAGAATTTCAGGTGAAGCTAAAATTAAAAAAATGGATAATATATCATCAAAATACTATTTCAGATTTTCTGCGCTGGACAGACCCGGGGTTCTTTCCAAAATATCCGGGATACTTGGAAATTTTGATATAAGTATCGCATCTGTTATTCAAAAAGGTAGAAGAATTGGCGAAGAAGTTCCTCTGGTAGTTCTTACACACCGAGCAAGAGAAAAAGATGTTAGGCAAGCGCTTGAAGAAATAGATAAACTTCATGTTGTAACCGGCAAAACCGTCTTTATCAGGGTAGAAGGAGAAGAAGAAATATAATTTGCATATGGAAAAAAATTTATTAATATAGGTAATGCATCTTTCTAATGAACAAATTAAAAGATACAGCAGACAAATTCTTTTGCCGCAAATAGGCGAAGAAG
The DNA here is from genome assembly GCA_013388435.1 of Nitrospirota bacterium. GTDB lineage: Bacteria > Nitrospirota > Thermodesulfovibrionia > Thermodesulfovibrionales > SM23-35 > DYFC01. The sequence goes on from JACAFE010000040.1 coordinate 2,635, forward strand.
GTCAAATAAAAATTCTTTCTGCAAAGGTTTGCATTATCGGAGCTGGTGGGCTTGGTTCAGCATTAGGATATTACCTTTCAGCTGCCGGAGTAGGGAAGATATGCATTGTTGACAATGATATTGTTGAATTAAGTAATCTTCAAAGGCAAATATCTCATAACACCCATCGTCTTGGAGAATTAAAAGTACTTTCAGCTAAAAAAACTTTCGAGGCTCTTAACCCGGATATAAATGTAATTCCTGAAAAAGTAAGATTGTGCAAAGATAACATACTAACCTTATTTGAGAATTACGATATAATCTGTGACTGCAGCGACAACTTTGAAACAAGATTTCTTATAAATGATTCCTGCATAATTCTAAATAAGCCGCTAATTACAGGTGCTGTTTCACAGTTTGAAGGACAACTGGCTGTAATTATACCTGGTGAAAGCCCCTGTTACAGATGTCTGTTTGAATCTCCGCCTCCTTTAGAATTTCAGGCTTCAATGCAGGAGTTAGGAGTTATTGGATTTTTACCAGGAGTAATTGGCTCTCTGCAGGCAGGAGAAGTTATAAAACTAATTACAGGTGCTGGTGAAATTCTCAAAGGAGAACTTTTAATATATAATGCACTGAAACAATCATTCAAAAAGTTAAAAATTCCAAAAAATCCCAATTGCACTGCCTGTGGCAATAAAAAGTAAAAGAAAATATGTCTGTTATTGTATTAATTCCAGCTGTTTTTCAGAATATTACTGGTTATAAAGAAAAAATCGAATGTTCCTCAGGTAGTATTCTTGATATAATCAATCAACTCGAAGGCGCATTTCCAGGAATTTCAGAAAAACTGGTTGAGCATGGAAATATCAAGAAGTTCATAAATATATATATAAATGACAAAGATATTCGATTTCTATCAAGACAAAATACTGTTGCAAAAGATGGAGATATAATCATGATTATACCTGCAGTTTCAGAAGGATAGCTATAACATATGGTTAACCCAAAAAATACATTTGAAATAATACAGATGTTGCGAAAAAATGCACTTTTCTATAACAGCCCCTTTATTCCCTTTTCTAATTGGTTTTATAGCCATGAGCCATTAGCTATCTACCTTATTTTTGTATTATTTTTTTATTTTCTTTCATTTATTTGTTCTTTGCTCTATGCTCTTCTCTATTTGCCAGATTTCCCCTTTGTCAAAGGGGATTAAGGGTGTTGTTTACTGGCAATAACTCAATTTATAAAACAAAATAAACTATCTTTGTATAAGAACATGGCTTTATCTTATTTTTGATGTAGTTGCCTATTTTATCTCTGAGGCTTACGCTTCGACTTCAGCCTCAGTATAAATAGACCCGTGATTTTGTTTTATAAATTGAGCTATTGCCA
>JACAFE010000083.1 GCA_013388435.1 Nitrospirota bacterium
ATAGAAGAATATCTCTTGGAAGAAAGCTGATGAGTATTGCAGCGAATGAGTATGGTTATAAGGGAAGAGAAGTGGCAAAATATCTCAGAAAAGATCCTGCAATTATTACAAGATATTTAAAAGAAAGAAATGAATTAAAGAAAGATGCAGAAAAGGTTTTTAAATTTCTGAAGGAGCAATAATAAATGTCAATAGGCAAGTCTGACCCCTTAATCATATGCCTGGATTATTTTATGGACTTCTAAATAGGAGCCCTCGGATTAGCGTAAAAAGGGACGAGTACGTCAAGGTACAACCTAACAAGACCATCGCGGAAGTGGTTTTAAGGGATGGATTTTTGGGTATAAAGTGGGTGGAATCTTATCAAATACGATTCCGTGAAAAAGTGCAAAGAAAAGGATCTGATGTCTGAGAGCGTAGGAAGCTATAGTATACAACCTTTAATTAAAGAAAAAGAAAGGCAGAATTGGACAAAACTTTTGAAGGATATAGCAAGAATTGGCCCTGAAAATGCAATAATCAGTAAAAAATCTGGAATTAAAATGAAACCGAGTAGTAGCCCCAATGCCTTACCTGTCAATATTGAAGAAAAAGACATAAGAAAATTTTATCCTTATGATTACAGACAATTAATTATTAAACTGAAAAATAGATACATAGATTTTAAAGAAAATCAAAACTACCACAATTTAAAGAAAAAATTAAAGATACAGAAAGAATTTTGCTTTACTAAAAGATTAGATACAAACTATCCTAATAGCCCTCAAAAAGATTTTTATAGTGAGGCAATGATTGAAGAATTTGATAAATATTATACTTTAAAGTAATTATTATGCTCTACGAAACTTTTAGTTCATTGAGGAAAGATTTATGAAAAAATCAGAGAAAATTACAACTGAGAAAAGTTTGACAAAAGGGGAAATTGTTATTTATAGAAGTCCCCAAGGACCAGAAATCCAAGTAAAACTTGAGAAAGATACGGTTTGGCTTAATTTAAATCAAATCGCCGTATTATTTGATACTCATAAATCAGGAATATCACGACATATCAAAAACATATATAAGGATAAAGAATTGGAACGAGTCTCAACTGTTGCAAAAATTGCAACAGTTCAAATTGAGGGCGGCAGAAAAATTGAAAGAAAAATTGAGTACTATAATTTAGACGTAATTATTTCTGTTGGCTATCGGGTTAATTCCAAGCGGGCTACTCAATTTCGAATCTGGGCAACAAAGACGTTAAAAGACCATTTAATTAAGGGTTATACCATTAATAAAAAACGACTTTTAGAAACAAGAGAAAAATTGAGAGGTCTACAGGAAGCAGTAGCGTTTCTACAAGAAAAATCAAAACATAAACTATTATCAGGCCAGGAGCAAGAAATTTTAAATCTGCTTGCTGATTACTCCAAGACACTGAGCCTGCTTGAACAATACGATAAAGAAAAATTGTCTCTTGCTAAAAAAACAAAAGGGAAATTTGTTCTAACATATGAAGATGCCAAACAGGTTATTCTAGAAATTAAAAAGAATTTACTTGCCAGAAAAGAAGCCAGCGGCTTATTCGGACAAGAAAACGGAGATAAACTGAGAGGCATTATAGGCAATATCTATCAAACTTTTGGTAAGAAAGAATTGTATCCATCGCTGGAAGAAAAAGCAGCGTATCTTTTATATTTTATTATTAAAGACCATCCGTTTGTGGACGGTAATAAACGGATTGGTTCGTTTTTATTTATCTATTTTTTAGACCGCAATCATTTTCTTTATCGCCAAAACGGAGAAAAGAAAATAAACGACAACGCCTTAACCGCGCTGGCGCTTTTAATTGCGGTTAGTGATACGAAAGAAAAAGATAAATTAATAAAAATAATTACGAATTTGTTGGCGATATGAAGCCGCAAGACGTTGTAGAAAATATCCCTTTTGAAAACTTGCCGATTAAATGGCAAGGCTTTGATTTTAAGCGATTTTCAAAAGATAAAACTCTTTTTGCCTTTCAGAAAGACGCTCTGCAAAATGCCTTGTGCGGTTTATGGCTTTATTTCAAAGACAAAAAAGCGGATAAACAATTATTGTTATTGCGGCATTAGTGTTTTGAAATACGGTGGTTATTTTGAAGAAACAAAATATGGATTATTTCTCTGCAAGATGGAATATAATTCAGATATGGGATTGAAATTGAGAAATTTAATGTCAAATTTTGCATATCCATCTTTATGCTCATATTATGTCCACCATTTACATACTCGAATCTGTCAATAACGAAAAATTCCCTTATCGTCTGACCATCAGGCAGGGGGAGAAGCTGTTGCTTGCGCTCAGGGTGCAGGATAAATGGCCCGGGCAGAAAGGGAATATCTTTTGTATCAGAGAAGAAAACCGGGAGTTGGAGCAACCTGTTGCGGAAATCGAAAGGGTTCCTGTCATCTCTTTAAAGCGTTTCGGCAAAAGGCTGGCCGTTGTCCTTGACAGACCTAAAAACAAGAGATGCGATTTTTTGTTTCTGACAAAGGCATATAAGACCAAAGAAGGTAAATATGAGCAGATATTCTGGAGAACACAGCATGCGCTAAGGGAAAGAAGGCCAAGAGTCAAACTTACAACCTATCATACAGGCAAGCTGAAAGTGATAATCGATATGAATGAAAAGTATGCATGGAGGTTTCCTGAAAGTAGCGTTGAAAAAGCAAAATTGCCCGTAGGTGATTATGCGTTAAAAGGCAATAATGAAATTATTGCAGTGGTAGAGAGAAAAACCTTTGATAATCTCCTTGCTGACTTTGGCAGAATGCCTGTATTTCATCAACAGCTTGGAGAGCTTTCGACATACAGACACTCAGCTATTGTAATAGAGGCAAATTACTCTGACTTTATGAATCCAAGTAAAATAAGATTTTATAATCCTGCCTTTATTGCAAAGGCAATTGCGGAGTTGTATGCCCTGCATCCGAAACTGACCATTGTGTTTGCGGGTAACCGAAAGCTTGCAAACGAGTGGGCATATAGATTTTTTGATGCTATAAATGCCCATGAGAATGACACTCCTCATGAAAAAATCTCTGAGGTAATCGAAGAGTATGGCATTTCTCCAGAGACAAGGGGAGGCATTTATTTTAAGATAAAGAAAAAGATAGTGGATGAAATCCACGCAGATTTCACGATTTCCTTGATAAAAGAGCTATTCCCTGATGCACCTATCTCAACTATCAGAAAGGTGCTTAATGATTTGAAGAAAGAAGGCGTTATTGCAAGTTACGGCATCGGGAGAAAAAGTTATTGGAAAAAGGCAGGAACTTAGTTATGATTCCTGATACCGACATAGACTTTCAGTCTCTCAAAACCAACCACCCAAAAGAACTGTCTTGAGACAGGTTAAATCGCCAAGTTAATAAAAAATTATGGTATAGTTGTAACAAAGCGACATGACTATATAAAAGAGGATGAAGATGTTTGACTTGGAAAGATTAAACCCGATATTTGCAGATTACCCTTATATAGCAGCTGCGTATCTTTTTGGTTCGCATGCAGCAGGCAAAGAAGGACCGATGAGTGATGTGGATATTGCCTTATTACTTAAAGAAACGCACCCAAAGGGAAGAGAACTGATTCATGAAGAGGATTATCTGTCGTGCAGAATTGCTGAAGCACTACAGGTTAAAGAGGTAGATTTAATAGACCTTAACAGGCAGGGACTTATTTTTGTTCATAATGTCCTGAAGAACGGCAAGCTGATCTATGACGCAGACACTGATTTTAGAATAAAATTCGTGGCCAAGGTTATTTCTGATTACTGTGATTTTGAGCCAACTCTCAGGTTTATGAATAACTATTTCTTTGACGGCTATAGAAGGAGGCTTGCACGATTATGAAAAAAGAAGATATTCAAACGAAAATCGATGTCATATTTGATAACCTTGAGAAATTGAAATTTTTCAGATCAATGACTTATGAAGAATTTGTAAATGATTTCAGAAATATTGATGCAAGTCTCCATATACTTCAGACATCTATACAGGCATTACTTGATATTGGCAGCTATATTATTGCATCTGTCGGGTTGAAGACACCAAATACGAATGTAGAAATTATAGAGATATTAAGCGACGCAAAATATATTCCGAAGGACAAAGCAGAAAAATATAAGAAAATGAGCCAGTTCAGAAACAGAATTGTTCACCTTTATAACCATATAGATACAGAGGTGCTGTATGATATTTTGGTAAATGAGATTGTTGACATAAAAGAATTCTATACAACTCTTCTTGAGATTATTGAATCGTCAAAATGACAACCATGCAGCTATGGAATTTTTCGTGCCCGAACCTCTGGAATTTCCCTTGACTTTGAGGATCCCATCCCCTTTCCTCTCCTTTCTAACTCACTTTATCACTAATCACTAATTACTACAGCCAAAGGCTGCCGTCGCAATCCCTTTTTAATCAGGTCGGCTAAAGCAGTGAGTTAGACCCA
>JACAFE010000055.1 GCA_013388435.1 Nitrospirota bacterium
CTATAACGCTATAAACGCAATAACGCAATGAACGCTATAAACGCAAAAAACGCTATAAACGCAATGAACGCTATAAACGCTATTATGATCTATATCTGCACTTTTTTACTCAAACTCTCTGCACTTTCTTCCTCTTTTTATTTTCATACATGAGCACATCAGCTTTTTTTATAATTTCTTCAAGTGTGTAAGGTTGTTCTGCTACCATTTCTGCAAAACCAGTACTTACAGATAATTTATATTCACGATTACTATTCCTGTTCATATTATCTATGTTTTGATTAAGGCGCAAAAATAATTTTTCCGCACTATTTTTATCAATATCTATAGCAAAAACAACAAATTCATCTCCACCTATTCTTCCAATAACATCAGAGGCTCTAAATGTCTGCCTTAAAACGTTGGCAGTATCAATAAGAGCGTTATCTCCTTGCTGATGCCCGAGATTATCGTTAATCCATTTCATTCCATCAATGTCTATAAAAAACAAGACAGCTTTTTTCTTCATTCTTATTGCAAGCTCAAGTTGTTGCTTTGCAATTGCTGAAAAACCACGTCTGTTATATAAACCGGTCAAAGCATCTAGTACTGATAAAGCTCTTAAAGTTTCTTCCATCTTTTTGCGAATGCTTATATCTCTAAAAATAGCTCTTGTGCAAATAAATTTTCCATCTTTAAACTGCGGGCTTACATTGCCTTCAACAGTTATTTCATCTCCATATTTAGTTATGAATACAGTTTCTACATTTTCAATAGTTTTGCCTTTTTTAGTCTCTTCAAATTTTTTCATGCAATCATCAATGCTTTCGCTTTTTAAAATATCTCTTAGGGTTAATTTTTTAATCTCTTCGTCAGAATATCCAAGAACATCCTTCCATCTTTTGTTAACATAAAGAAATTTACCATTTTCATCTAAGCTCTGTATCAAATCATGAGCGTTTTCAAAAAAGTCTCTGAATTTTTCTTCGGATTCTTTAAGTTTTTCTTCGGTAAGTTTTCTTTTTGTAATATCATGAGCAATATGAACAGTCCCTCTAATTAAACCTTTTTCATCATAAATTGGAGATGTTGAAATTAAAAAATATCCTCCAAGATTTTCTTCATAAATTTCTTCAGAAAAGGTTTTCCCTTCTTTAATTGTCTTTCTGTGCGGACATAAATCAGGGATTATTTTGTTTTTATGAACATATTCATAACAAAAAAGCCCTTTTGCTTTTTCAGGGGAGATACCTAATTTATCAGCCATAGCTTTGTTTATTTTTATTATGCGATTATCTTTATCTATAATGGCAATTAAATCAGGCAGAGCATTAAATATCATTTCCCATTCATTTTTTTCTTTTTCAAGTTGATTTTCTTTCTCAATTTTTTCAGTCACGTCCTCAATTATAGTTACTGTTCCGATAATTTCATTATTCTCAATTATTGGAGCAATCTTTGTATTTTGTTGCATATAATCATAAATGGATTCTTTTTGCAGAAGTTTTATCGGTATCAGATATTTTTGAAATTTTTGAGAAAGAGTTACCACATTACCTTTAAGAGCTTCAAGATAATATGAATTTGCATTCCGCGAGGAAAGTTCAGGATAAATTTTAAAAAGATTTTTACCAATCACCTCTTTTGAGGTTTTTCCTGTATAAGTTTCAAGCCATAAATTCCAGCTTTGAATTATTAATTCTCTATCAGTTGTAAATATACCGTTATCAGCAATTTTATCAATCCAGTCAAGCATTGCCAGATTAAAAAAACGATTATTTTTGATTTTTCGCATAATAAATTTATACTGATTTATAAATAGTTTTTTACAATTATTATGCCATACATACAATAATAATTCCAAAAAACACAGATAGTAGAGGTATTTTTATTTTTTATAACAACCTCCTTGGTTCCTATTTTCTGAGGGGTTATAGAGCCATGAGCCAATAGCTACAAGCGAAAAGCTATAAACTCTATAAACGCAATGAACGCTATAAACGCAATGAACGCTATAAACGCAATAACGCAATGAACGCTATAAACGCTATAACGCAATGAACGCAATAATGCTATAACGCTATTCGCTCTTTGCCTTCAGCCTTTTTACAATGAGTCTGAAGCGTGTCTTTATTGCTCTATCATAAATTATATGGTATATTATGAAAAAATAATAATTTTTTGGAGGAATATTGGTCGGGGAGGTTTTAAGGAAACGGCGAGAAGAGCTGGGAAAAGACCTCAGGGAAATCTCTGAAACCCTAAAAATAAAATATTCCTATCTAAAAGCTCTTGAGGAAGATGATTTAAAAAATCTCCCTGCAGAAGTTTATGTAAAAGCATATCTTTTATCCTATGCAAAACTCTTAAATCTTGACCCTGAAAGCGTTTTAAAAACACATAATCAGCAAATTAAACCAATCGAACCTGTAAACAAGATTGCCAATATCCCTGTTATTACACAAAACAAAAAAAATCCGTTTAAATATTTTTTTATTCCAGTAGGAGTTGTTCTTATCGCGATTATCATTGCAACTGCAATTTTTAAACAAAAACCCAAAACTGACTCAAAACTTGCTACAATAACAGATACTGTTCAAAAAACAGTTCCTGAAAATAAAAATACACCTGCAGAAATTTCTCAATCTCTTGAGATAAAAGCTGTTGAGCCAACATGGCTGCAGATTATTTCAGACAAGACTAATTCACAGGAAATGCTTATGCAACCCGGTGAAACTTTCAAATGTCAGGCAAAACATTCTTTTTCTCTTAAAATTGGCAACGCAGGCGGTATTAGAGTTTTCTTTAATGGTAAAGATATTGGTAAACTTGGTGAATCAGGACAGGTTATCAGGTTAAATCTTCCAGAAAATGGAACATAATTCATTCTGTTAATCCAGGGAAATAGGGTTGTTATAGTAAAATGAATTTACTGCACTTTTAACTTGCAAATAAATTATGTCTGACCAAAAAGATAAAAGAAGCTTTAAGAGATATAAAATTCAAACAGAGATATCAATTTCTTCAAAAGACAAATCCTGCAAAGCTTATACCACTGATTATTCACCAAAAGGCATAGGGTTCTATATAGATAATTCTCCTCCCATGACCATAGGACCAGATGTTTATTTCACTGTAAAAGAACTTAAAGTGAGTGATAAAGGACGCATTGTCTGGTCAGAAAAAGACGATAAAATATTAAAGGGCGGAATAGAGAGAAAAAACATAGCGGGTTTGCTTAAACATTATCAATTGTCTGATATTTTTATGGATCTGCAGAGAAGCATGAAAAATGGGATACTTGATTTCACAAACAAAGGAATAATTAAGAGAATTTTTATTAAAAACGGAGATATGATTTATGCTACTTCAAACTCCGAGGAAGACCGCTTCATTGAAGTCTTATTAAATTCCCAGAAAATTAATCTTGATCAATATTATCAGGTTATAAATTTTTCCAAAAAAAATGGGAAAAGCCATGGTTCAGCTCTTATTGAACTTGGATTTTTAAAACCTAATGACATTATTGATGCAGTAAAACAGCAGGTTGAGCAAATAATTATAAGCCTTTTTCAATGGGAAGATGGAAAATTTTCATTTATTGAAGGACCTGTTATATCCGATAACATGATTAAATTAAAACTTAGCACCGCAAATCTTATATATAGAGGTATTAAACGTATAACAAATATTGCAATGATTAACAGGCTTATGCCTTCTAAAAACTTAATTTTGTGTTATTCTAACGACCCTATAGATCTTTTTCAGGATTTAAAGCTTGATTCAAATGACAGAGAAATTCTACATAGAATAGATGGCAAAAAAAGAATTCGTGATATAATAGCTGAATCCGGAAAAGACACTTTTCAAACAATAAAGACTATATATGCTTTATTGAATACTCGTTTAATTACAGTGAAGGAAAAAGATGATATTCCTGAGCAGGTATCAATGGAAGGTGAATTTTTACAAAACGATCTTAAAAATATAGACAAAGAATTCATAGAAAAAGTTGAATACCTATACAATCAACTTGCTTATCTTGACTATTACAGTTTTCTTGGCATTCCTAAATGGGCAACGGTTGATAAAATAAAAAAAGCTTATTATCAAGCTGCAAAAGAGTTTCATCCTGACAGACATTTAACAATACAATCAGATACATTAAAATCAAAATTGAATTCCATCTTCTCTCATCTTAACGAGATATATAAAGTGCTATCAAATCCCTCTGCCAGAATTAAATATGATGAAAGTCTCTCCAGAACTGCTACACGTGTCCAATTTAATAATAAAGAAATGGCAAAGCTCAGATTTCATGAAGGTGAAATAGCATATAAAAATGGGGATTTTTCTAAAGCCCTTGAATTATTTGGACAAGCAGTTTACTTTGACAGTTCTGTTGCTGATTATCATTATTATCTCGGTTTAGCTTATATTAAAGAAAATCAATTTCATCAGGCTGTTAAATCAATTGATCAAGCAATTAAACTTGACCCTAATAAAGCAGAATATATTGCAGAATTAGGACATGTTTACATGAAGCTTGGATTTGCTTTAAGGGCTAAATCGACATTTGAAAAAGCTCTTAAAATACACAGTTCGTGCAAACGCGCACAAGAGGGACTATCCCAGCTGAATTCAAACAAAAATCTTTGATTAAATTTTAGTATTTCCTGCATAATTAATCATGATCCAGAATACTTTTTGCATCTTGGATGGAATAGGAGAAAAAACAGAAAAACGTCTGTGGGAAAAAGGCATTCTTACATGGAATGATTTTGTAATAAATAACAATATAAACTTTATATCAGGGGATAAAAAAGAAATTTATAATAATATTCTTTCTAAGGCAAATATTGAACTTGAAAAAGGTAATGCTGAATATTTTGCCAGCGCTATAAAAAGACGCGAACACTGGCGTTTATTTGAAAAGTTTAAAAATTACGCAGTTTGTCTTGATATTGAAACAAATGGTTATATGCCTGATAAAGGCGGCTATGTTACTGTTGTTGGCTTATATAATGGATATGATTACAAATGTTTTGTCCGCGGCATTAATCTTGACGAAACCAGCCTGAAGAAAGAAATTGCAAATTATCGTATTCTTATAACATATTTTGGTACTGGTTTTGATGTGCCGTTCTTATTGAGAACAATGAAAGGTTTAAGATTTTATTTGCCCCATTTTGACACCTGTTTCTGTTCAAAAAAAGTTGGATATAAAGGGGGCTTAAAAAAACTTGAGGCTGCTCTTGGAATTGAAAGGGATCAATCAGTTCAGGGCATGAATGGATATGATGCAGTAAAGCTCTGGGAGTATTACTGTCAGGGAAGCAATGAAGCTCTTGATTTGCTTGTTCTGTATAATAAAGAGGATACCGTAAACCTGTTCAAAACAGCCGATATTTTATACCGGAAATTAAAAGAACAAACCGGAATAAATGAATACATTTCTTGATATCCTTTTGTAATTTTTTACGCATGATAAAAATCACACATGAGATTGAACAAACAATTTATTCCGCAAAGAACCTTTTTGAAATATATAAGGATACATTTTTATCAGATTTAAATCTGATAAAAATGTTGTCGTTATTAGAAAGTAAAATCAATCTTTCACGGGAAGAAATGATTAAAAGCGGAATAGTTAACGAATGTGCATCATGTTCCCTTCAGAAAAGAGAAACTTGCTGCACATATAGAACTGGTTTCAAATGTGATACAACCCTGCTTTTAATAAATCTGTTAATGAATGTAAAGCTGCCCGAATTTTCTTTTTATCCAGAGTTATGTCACTTTCTAACAGAAAAAGGATGTTGTCTTAAAGCAAGACCTGTTATTTGTATTAATTATACATGTTCTCAACTTAGAGAAAATATTCCATTTGATAAATTACTAAGGGTTCAGGAAATTACAGGTCAAGAAATGGATTTGTTATTTAAAACCGAAAATTATATTAAACAACTTCTAAGAAAGTAATTTAAAAAGTTTCATAAAAAAGAAAAGAGAATATGAAACCAAAGATGCACAGAGTTTTTCTATGTGGTTAAGTTCTGACTATATTTTAAGAAGAAGGGAGAAATTATGAATAACGAGACGTGGAAAGCAAGAAAAATAGTTATTGTGGGTGCTGGAGCAGTTGGTTCAACTTTTGCCTTTGCACTTGCCCAACATGGCATGGTTAATGAAATTGCAATTACTGATATGAATAAAGAGCTTGTCAAAGGTCAGGTACTTGACCTTATGCATGGAAATCCATTTTTCCCCTCAGTTGATATTTATGAAGGTGAAAACATTGATTACTCAAACGCCGATATAATTGTAATTACTGCAGGAGTAAAAATGCTAAGCAGTAACGAATCAAGGCTGAGTCTTCTTCAAAAAAACAAGTCCATTATTGAGGGCATTATTGATGAGATAATAAAACAAAAGTCAAAAGCAATTATAATTATAGTAAGCAACCCGGTGGATGTTTTGACATATGTAGCGTGGAAAAGATCCGGATGGGAAAGAAATCGTATAATTGGTTCCGGAACTGTTCTTGATAGCTCAAGATTGCGCTATCTTCTGAGCAAGAAATGTGGAATAGATGTTCATAATGTTCATGCTTATGTTCTCGGCGAGCACGGAGATAGCGAATTTGCAGCCTGGTCTATGGCTCATATAGGCGGAATACCTATAAATAGTTACTGTAGTCTATGCGGTTTATGCACCGACTACATGGAAGAACGCAGAAAAATTGAAGATATTGTAAGAAATTCTGCTTATCATATTATAGATTATAAAGGTGCCACATATTTTGGCATTGCCATGGCTCTTTTAAAAATCGTAAGTGCAATTATACGGAATGAAAAAAGCATATTAACTGTCTCAACAGTTCTTCAGGGAGAATATGGTTTATCAAATGTAAGTCTCGGAGTGCCTGTTATTCTGTCACGTTTGGGTATGGAAAGAATTATTGAAACTAAATTGACGCCGGAAGAGCAATCTTTACTTGAGAAATCTGCCTCAATCCTGAAAAGCAGCATTTCAGAACTTGTTCCCTGAAATAGCTTTAAATGCTTCGGGTATGTTTTCAATAATATCTGAAGCTATTAACGAGTGCATTCCTTTTTTCATGGCAGCTATATCACCTGCAAAGCCATGCATATAAACACCAAGTATGCATGAATTGATTGGCGTTATTTGTTGAGCAAGAAAACCTGAAATCATACCTGTCAGCACATCTCCGGAGCCTGCTGAAGCCATCCCAGGATTTCCTGTGGAATTAATATAAGCCATTCCATCAGGCGATGCTATAACAGTTGGCACCCCTTTAAGCACAGTAAATGTACCTGTATCTGTTGCAAAGGATAACGCTTTATTAATTCTGTCATTTTCAATATTATTTACTGATGAATTAATTAGTCGGGACATTTCTCCTGGATGAGGGGTTAAAATAATCTGAGATTTTGCTTTTTTAAAAATATCCTTATCGCCTTTAATTGAATTGAGACCATCGGCATCAATAATAATAGGTTTTTTAAACTCAACAATTAAGGCTTTAACTATTTTTTCAGTCTCATTGCTTACTCCTATTCCAGGACCTATTGCAATTAAATCTGCGTTTTTCTCTGCAAAATTTAATATCTTAGCTAAAGCTTTTTCTGATAAAGTGCCATTACCTTTATCTGGTAAAATTAATGTCATCTCTTCAGTAACTCTTTGTTGAAAAACGTTTGAAAGCGTTTCAGGAATTCCAATTGTTACAAGCCCTGCTCCAGTTCTTAAACAAGCATGGGCAGATAAAAACGCTGCGCCAGTTTTACCCTTTGAGCCAGCGATTATCAATACATGACCATAATTGCCTTTGTGTGAATAATTTCTTCTCTCGGGAATCAGCAATGAAACTTTATTTTTTTCTAACAGTTCTATTTTTAATGTGTCTGATTCAAGAAGCTCTTCTGGAAATCCAATATTTTCTATAAATAAATTACCTGTATATTCGGCTCCGGGATAAAGCAGATGTCCTTTCTTGGGCAGTCCAAACGTCACTGTATATTTTGCTTTAATAGCTGTCCCGAGTATTTGTCCTGTATCAGAAGATATTCCAGAAGGTATATCAACAGAAATTACAGGTAATTTTGAGGAATTAATCAAATTAATAATTTCAGAAATCTCACCTGTTATTTCTTTATTTAACCCTGTTCCAAAAATTGCATCAACTATTATTGAATCAGGTTTTAATAATTCTGTATGATTTTCCAGAAAATATTTAGCATTGTAAAATGGTATCCCGTATTTTAAGGCTGCATAATATTGCGTCAGCGCATCCCCTTTAATATTTTGAACAACACACAGTAAAATTATTATGACTTCGTGTCCTTGACTCTTTAAAATGCGTGCTGTTACCATTCCATCGCCGCCATTATTGCCGCTTCCTGAAAAAACTATCACCTTATTTTTATGATGTAATTCTTTGATTTTTGATGCAACCGCATAACCTGCTTTTTCCATAAGAACACATCCGGGTATTTTGTATTCAGTGATAGTTTTGCTATCAATCTCTCGCATTTCTTTTGAAGTAACAATTTTCATTTTAACCTCTTTCTGAAAATTAACTTATTTTCAAAGCACAACCACAGAGAGCACAGAGAAAAATTTCATGTCTTCAGTGGTTTTATATTTTCGCCTTTTTTCATGAAACTTTTAACATTACCAAAATTATATCACTACTTTGAGCATTAATTATAATTGAATGTAAAAAAGATAAAATTGCTTCGTAAAGATCATTTATGGACATTTAATAAGCTATTCCCTTCATCAATTGCATCCTTCAGTTTTTTATCGTATTTGCAAAATTTAACCACAGAGAACACCGAGAAAAACTCTGTGCAATCTGTGGTTTCGTATTCTATCTTTATTCAATGGAAATTTTGCTCTTCGCTATTTGCTAATTCCCCCTTTATTAAGGGGGTTGTTATTTGCCTTTGTTGTTTTTTATACTTCAGCCTTCAGCCTAAAGCCTTCAGCCTTTTTTTATTTGCTCTTCGCTAAGTTCCCCTTTGTTAAAGGGGTCAGTGGGTTGTATATTAAAGGCTATAACGCAACAAACGCTATAAACGCAATGAACGCTATAAACGCAATAAACGCTATAAACGCAATAAACGCAAAAACAGTTTGATAAATTCCAGTCGCCAGAGCGACTAACTTCCAGTGCCGTTTTTCGGCACTCAATTCCAGACCCGCAAAGCGGGTCTCACTTCCAATGCGAAGCATTAAATTTGATGAACGCTATAACGCAATAACGCAACGAACGCTATAAACGCTATAAACGTTTTTCTCTCTTCGACTTCAGCCTCAGTAAAAAGAGACCCGTGATTTTGTTTCGTAAATTGAATTATTGCCAATATATATGGAGAACAATATGTCAGGAAATATTTTTGTTATATTTTATAGATATATTAAAAACTATATGCGCGTGTTCGGATGAATTATTACCCTGGCAGGTCAGTTCTCCTTTTTCTGATGTAATATTTTTTCTTACCATAGATGAGATAACAGGCGTGAGATTAAAGCCTCCCTCAAGACAATCATGTTTCATGCACTCCATAAGAAAATATGCATGGCTTTCAGGTGAAAAATTAACAGTGCGTTTCATCATTAAGTGTTTGTAACCTTTTTGATAATAATCCATAATAATTACAATAGATTCTATATCCGGATATTTTGCAGATAGCAGCTCTGTATCAAGTTCGCATCTCTTCCTTTCATCCCTTTCGGCAAGCTTTTGTTTATTTAGCATTTAACTCCCCTTTTAAAAATAAACCCCCTGAAAGTAAAGACAGGGGGTTTTGTTTTTTTTATTGTTTTACAACGTTGACTGCTTTCGGACCCTTTGGACCTTTTTCAGTATCAAAACTTACCTGGTCGCCTTCAGCAAGGGATTTAAAACCATTGCCCTGAATTGAAGAGTAATGGACAAATACATCTTTTCCGTCTTCGCTTGTTATAAAACCGAAACCCTTTGATTCATTAAACCACTTTACTACTCCGTTGCTCATTTGTGTACCTCCTTATTTAAAGATTGAAATTTCGGAAGTACAGGCAATAAAAAAAAGCCACAAAGCTAAAAGTCTTTGTGACCTTGTGTGGACATAAAAACTTCCAAAACTCTAAAATCAATTATAACATATTAAATAAATTCCAGCAATTAATATTTAAATGACAAAATTCCTAATTTTTCAGACAGTGTGTTATTGGAGTACATTTGTAATACGGGAAACAAGTTCGGGAAAATCTTTTTCATCCAGAGTTCTTGCGTCAAGCAATAAAGAATCTTCCTTAATCCTTGCGATAACAGGCGGGTTACCTTTTCTCAATTTCTCTTCAAATTCATTCACAGTAATGTTAAGAGTTTTAATAGAAACAACAAAAGTTGGAAAATCCGTCTCAGGCAATGAGCCTCCACCAGCTCTCGATGTATCAGGTATTACTTTGATTACTGCATTTGTAACATATTTTTTTATTTTTCTTGCAAGGCGTTCAGCTCTTTGTCTTATTTCTTCAGGTCTCTGAAGAATCATTCTAAGAGTTGGAATATTCTTAACAGCTTTATCCTCATCAACATATTCCATAAGAGTTGCTTCAAAACCTGCGAGAGTGAGTTTATCAACCCTAACTGCTCTTGTAATAGGATTTTTCTGAATTTTATCTATGTAAAACTTACTCCCAACTATAACACCGCCTTGCGGACCACCAAGCAGTTTGTCACCGCTGAATGTTGTAAGATCAACTCCTTTTTCTACAATATCTTTAACAGCAGGCTCATCATGAATACCATATTGTTTTAGATCTATAAGGCATCCGCTTCCGAGATCAAACATAACAGGAATATTATGCTTTCTTCCGAGCTTAACAAGATCTTCAACAGAAACTTCATCAGAAAATCCAGTTATTCTGAAATTTGATTTATGAACCTTAAGAATAAGTGCGGTGTTTTCATTAATTGCCTGTTCATAATCAAACAAATGAGTTTTATTTGTTGTGCCGACTTCATTAAGTATTGCACCGCTTGATTTCATTACATCAGGTATTCTGAAAGACCCGCCTAT
Organism: Nitrospirota bacterium; assembly: GCA_013388435.1. Classification (GTDB taxonomy): domain Bacteria; phylum Nitrospirota; class Thermodesulfovibrionia; order Thermodesulfovibrionales; family SM23-35; genus DYFC01. The sequence goes on from JACAFE010000055.1 coordinate 11,076, forward strand.
TTCAACAAGCTCTCCACGGGAAACTATAACTTCTTTATTTTTTGCAAGAGTATTCAGAGAGAGAAAAACAGCAGCAGCATTGTTATTAACCACAAGCGCATCCTCAGCCCCTGTAACTTCACGAAGGATTCTTTTAACATGAGTGTATCTTTTCCCTCTTCTTCCTTTTTCTATATCATATTCGAGGTTAGAATATCCAGACGAAATCTTAAGAATATTTCCAAGAATTTTCTCAGATAAAATTGACCTGCCAAGATTTGTATGTATAACAACACCTGTTGCATTTATAAGATGTTTCAGACTATAAGACGATAAGGAGTCAATCCTTTGCAGAATATCTTTATTAAGATCTTCAATCGAAAAATTTAGAGAATTTTCTTCAATGATTGATTTTCTCTTTGAATCAATCGCTTCTCTTATGCCCTGTATAACAAACTTACGCGGATACTTACTTAACCATTCAATCCCCTGCTGGCTTTTAAGTATTTCATCAACAGAAGGAAGATTCGCAAGTAATTTTTGTTTTTCTTGCATCTAATTTTCTACCATAGAATTAAAGATAAATAATTTTTCCAAAGGTATCCTCAAATCTTTTTTTCAAATCTAATGTTACCATACTTATATTTTTCTCATCAATCTAAAACATAACTTTAACCCCAAAATAAAATTGAAATAATTCAGAGGTTGCGAAAAAATTTATTTTTCGTTACCTTAATGTACCGTTATATTCGTTATCCATTAATGTTTGTCCGTACAAAAATATATATTTAAGGACACGGACAATGGACACGTGAAATGATTTGTTCTTGAGCAATCTCTGCTTATTTTAGTTATTTTTTGTATTATATCTATTGACAAGAACTTACTAAATTGTTATTATATGAATTATAACAAAGGGGGATTCAATGACAACTGAATCAAAGGACTATTACAGGATTCTCGGTATTAGCAAAAATGCTTCTCAGGATGAAATAAAGAAAGCATATAGAAAACTTGCACGCAAATATCATCCTGATTTAAATCCCGGGGATAAAACTGCAGAACAAAAATTTAAAGAGATAAATGAAGCTTACAGTGTGCTTAGCGACGAAAAAAAGAGAGCTGAATATGACCAATTTGGTACATCACCTTTTGGTGCAGGCGGCCAGGGGTTTGAAGGATTTAGAGGATATACAGGTCAGGAAACATTTGATTTTGGTGGATTTGCAGATATTTTTTCTGATATTTTTGGTGCCAGAACAAAAGCTGAACCACATTATGCAAAAGGACAGGATTTGCTCATGGGGCTTGAACTTTCCCTTGAAGAAGCTTTTTCAGGAGTTACAAAACCCATAACTTTTAATAGAGAAGTTCCCTGTAAAGTTTGTAATGGAACAGGCGCTGAATCTTCAAAAGTATGTGAAGATTGTAATGGCACAGGAACTTTAAAAACCCAGAAAGGTTTTTTCAAGATGTCTCAGGTTTGCAGTTCATGCGGAGGCACTGGCAGAAAAGTAACAAAGGTCTGCAATTCATGTGGTGGAAGAGGCAATGTTTTACAGACCGAAACTGTAAAAGTCAAAATTCCAGCAGGTGCTGACACAGGTTCAAGAGTAAAACTAAGAGGTATGGGCGGAGCAGGTATCGGAGGCGGACCACCAGGGGACCTTTTGATTGAAATAACAGTTAGACCTCATAGAATTTTTAAAAGAAAGGGAGATGATATTTACCTTGATTTGCCGGTTACCTTTGCTGAAGCTACGCTTGGTGCAAAAATCGAAGTTCCGACTCTTGATGGATTAGCAGCAGTCACAATACCTCCGGGCACACAGGGAGGGCAGAGGCTTAAACTTTCAGGGAAAGGGATGCCTTCACCAAAAACAGGCAGGCGTGGGAATCAGTATATTGATGTGAAGATAATGGTACCAAAAAATATTGATAATAAAGCCAGAGAAAAAATTCGTGAGATAGAGGCTTTATATATAGAAAATCCACGAAAGGGGTTGTATTAATATGACTCAAAAAGACAAAAATCAACCGCTTTACATGATCAGTGTAGTTGCAAAAATGCTGAATGTACATCCGCAGACACTGCGTTTATATGAGAGAGAAGGATTAATCGTTCCCACAAGGAGCACGAGACCACGTCTGTATTCTGAGGAAGATGTTGAAAAAATAGCAATGATTCTAAGGTTGACACGCGAACTCGGAGTTAACAGGTCAGGTGTTGAAATAATTCTCAGGATGAGGCATAAACTTGAGTGCCTGCAGAAAGAGATTGAAGAAATGATGAAATTTCTTGAAGATGATATTAAAAGAGATTTTATTGAACGTTTCAAAAAAGTTTTACAAGAAGAATAAGGAGGCAGTTATATTATGGATAACTTAACTATAAAAAGTCAGGAAGCGATACAATCAGCTCAAAAACTCGCCGAGAGAAAAGGGAATCAGCAGATTGATGCTGAACATCTTCTCTGGGCTTTACTGGATGACGAAGAAGGTGTTGCTGTCCAGATTTTAAAAAAAATTGGGGTTGATACTAAATCCCTGCAAAAAGATGTTGAAGCTGCGATAGAGAAATACCCAAAGGTCATTGGTGCAACACCTCTGGGACAATTATATATTTCACCAAGATTTAAAGAAGTCTTGGAAAATGCTGAGAAAGGCGCAAAACATCTTAAAGATGAATATATTAGTGTTGAACATCTTCTAACAGCTCTTACGGCTGTTGGCGGTCCATGCTCTGAACTTCTAAAAAGATATGGAGCAACGCCTGATAAAATTCTTGTTGCAATGCGTGAAATCAGAGGAGCACAGAGAGTTACAGACCCGAATCCTGAAGAAAAATATCAGGCTTTAAAAAGATTCAGTCGGGATCTAACAGAGCTCGCAAAAAAAGGCAAACTCGATCCTGTCATTGGAAGAGATGACGAGATTAGGCGTATCATTCAGGTTCTTTCAAGGCGTACAAAAAATAATCCTGTTTTAATTGGAGAGCCTGGGGTTGGTAAAACAGCAATAGCAGAAGGCCTTGCTGAGAGAATTATTGCAGGTGATGTGCCTGATACACTCAAAGATAAAAAGGTCGTAGCTCTTGATATGGGAGCGCTTGTGGCAGGCTCAAAATTTAGAGGAGAATTTGAAGAAAGGTTAAAAGCAGTTCTAAAAGACATAGAACAGGCAGAAGGTAAGGTTATTCTATTCATTGATGAACTTCATACTCTGGTTGGTGCAGGTGCGGCTGAAGGTGCTATTGATGCTTCGAATATGTTAAAACCTGCACTTGCAAGAGGTGATTTAAGATGCATTGGAGCTACAACAATAGATGAATACAGAAAACATATTGAAAAAGACCCTGCTCTTGAGAGAAGATTTCAGCCAATTTTAATAAAAGAACCTTCTGTTGAAGATACTATTTCCATACTAAGGGGTCTTAAAGAGCGCTATGAGGTTCATCATGGTGTAAAGATTAAAGACTCTGCCCTTATTTCAGCAGCTGTTCTTTCAAACAGATATATTACAGACAGATTTTTACCCGATAAAGCTATAGATTTAATTGATGAAGCTGCGTCAAAACTAAGAATGGAAATTGACAGCATGCCTGTTGAGCTTGATGAAATTGAAAGAAAGCTGAGACAGCTCGAGATTGAAAAGCAGGCTGTAATGAGAGATGATTCAAAAGAATCCAGAGAAAAACTCGAAAAAATTTCTAAGGAAATGTCAGAACTTCAGAGCAAACGTGACGAACTGAGGGCACAGTGGATGAGCGAGAAAGAGATTATCGCAAAAATCAGAGAATACAAAGAAAATATCGAAAAAACAAAAATTGAGTCAGAGAGAGCAGAACGTGAAGGAGACCTTACAAAAGCTGCTGAGTTAAGATACGGGAAATTACTCGAACTCCAGAAATCTCTCGAAGCAGAAAATAAAAAACTTCTTGAAGCGCAGAAAAAGAGAAAGATGCTTAAAGAAGAAGTTGATGAGGAAGACATTGCAGAGGTTGTATCAAAATGGACAGGAATTCCAGTAAGCAGAATGCTTGAAGGCGAAGTTCAAAAGCTTATCCATATGGATGAACGATTAAGACAGAGAGTTGTTGGTCAGGACGAAGCAATTGAAGCTGTTGCAAATGCTGTAAGACGTGCAAGGGCTGGAATTCAGGACCCAAATAGACCGATAGGTTCCTTTATATTTTTAGGTCCAACCGGTGTTGGTAAAACAGAGCTTGCGAGAGCATTGGCAGAATTTCTTTTTGACGATGAAAATGCAATGATACGAATCGATATGTCTGAATATCAAGAACGTCATACTGTTTCGAGACTTATTGGTGCGCCTCCGGGATATGTGGGATATGAGGAAGGAGGCCAGCTGACAGAGGCTGTCAGACGCAAACCTTATTCTGTAATCCTCTTTGATGAAGTTGAAAAAGCTCATCCTGAGGTATTCAACCTTCTGCTGCAATTGCTCGATGATGGCAGACTTACAGACAGTCATGGAAGAACTGTTGATTTTAGAAATGCTGTAGTAATTATGACTTCAAATATAGGTAGTACCCATATTCAGGAAATGCTCGAAGACAGAGCTAAAAAACCTTCTGCATACTGGGTGAGCAGCAATGAAGAATTGAAGGAAAAAATAATGGAAGACCTGAAATCTTTCTTCAGACCTGAATTTCTAAACAGAGTTGATGAGATAATTATATTCAATCCCTTAACAAAAGATTTGCTTAAACAAATAGTCGAGATTCAGGTAAATAGAATGAAGAAATACATCAAGGAAAAGAATATTGATATAGTATTGACAGACAAAGCTAAAGAATATTTTGCTGAGATTGGGTTTGATCCAATATACGGAGCAAGACCTTTAAAGAGAGCTCTGCAGAGAGAAATATTAAATCCACTTGCTTTGAAAATCCTTGATAAAACCTTCAATGAAGGAGACACCGTTGAAGTTGATTATGAAAAAGGCAAACTAACTTTTACACGTATGGTCCAGGCTGAAATAGAAGTATAATACGAAATAAAAATAAGAAAAAGGAGTTAGAATTAAACTCCTTTTTCTTATTTATCAAAACTAAACCCTGAAATTGCATTTTTAGGGTTTAAATTATTGCGCGGCTTCTTTTTCCTTCTTCTTATCCTTTTTTGATTCTTTTGCTTTTGCAATATCTTCGTAATCAATAAATTCAAGCACCGCCATTGAAGCAGAATCATTAACACGGTTTCTTGTCTGGATAATTCTCAAATATCCGCCATTCCGTCCTGTAAATCTTGGAGCTATATCTTTAAATAACTTAGCTATTACTGCTCTGTTTGGCACATATGATAGAGCTAATCTTTTTGAGTGCAGATCACCTTTTATGCCGAGAGTTATAACTTTCTCAGCAATTCTTTTCGCCTCTTTTGCTTTTGCGACTGTTGTCTCTATTCTTTCGTGTTCAAGCAAGGATACCACAAGATTTCTTAATAGAGCTTTTCTCTGATTTGCAGGTCTTCCAAATAATCTACCATCAACTTTGTGACGCATCTTTATCAACACCTCCAATATGCATAGAAGCTTCTTTATTTAAAGCATCCATGTCCACTCTCATGCCAAGACGCAGACCCATGGAATGGAGAATTTCCTTTATTTCATTAAGTGATTTGCGGCCAAAATTCTTTGTCCTGAGCATTTCCTGCTCTGTTTTTTGTACCAGATCCGCGATTGTTTTAATATTAGCATTTTTAAGACAATTATAAGAACGCACTGAAAGTTCAAGTTCATCAACACTTTTTAATAAGTTTACATTATAAACAGGGTCATTTGGAGCTACGCTAACGAGTGGTGTTTCCTCCTCTGAAGGAGCAATCTGTTCTTCTTCTATATCTTCGTATTCGAGAACGAATAAATTCGCCACCTCAATAATAATTGTTGCAGCCTGAGAAATTGCCTTTTCAGGTGTTATACTGCCGTCAGTCCATATCTCCATAATGAGTCTGTCATAGTCAGTTGCTCTTCCTACTCTTGCTTTCTCTACAACAAAGTTTACTTTTCTTATTGGTGTGAAGATAGAATCAACTGCTATCATATTTATTGGCATAGCCTCATCTTTATTCGCTTCAGCTTGAGCATATCCCAGACCCTTTTTTATGAAAAGTTCTGCTTCAAAAGATGTATCTTTATCAAGTGTTGCGATAACCTGGTCGGGATTAAGAACCTCAAAAGAAGAGTCACATTGCACATCAGCCCCGGTTACTAAATGTGTACCTTTTGTTCTTATAAATGCTATTTTATTATTGCCTGAATTAATCTTAAATCTAAGCTTCTTTATATTAAGAATTACATCAACTACATCTTCTTTTACACCTTTTATCACGGAAAACTCATGAAGAGCACTGGGTATTTTAACTGCTGTAACCGCAGCTCCTTCAATGGAAGACAACAACACCCTTCTTAGTGCATTTCCAAGAGTAATTCCATAACCACGTTCTAATGGTTCAGCTACCAGCTTACCATAAGTGCTGGTAAGAGTTTCTTCATCAAATTTAATTGTCTCGGGTAGCTGAAACCCCATTTTTTTAAGGTCCATATGGCCTCCTATGCTTCTTTACTTTTAACCTTCAATTGAATATTATTTTGAATAAAGTTCTACAATTAGCTGTTCCTGAACAGGAAGCTGAATTTCATCGCGGGAAGGTATATTTATAACTTTACCCTTGAAATTAGCACTATCAACTTCAACCCATGGTGGAATGCCCCTGTGTTCACTCTTTGAGAGACTGTCTGCTATTTCAGGGATATTCCTGCTCGATTCTTTTATTTCAACAACATCTCCTTTTTTCAAACCAAAAGAAGGCAGATTAACTTCTCTCCCATTGACTAATACATGGCCGTGTCTTATAATCTGTCTCGCCCCTCTTCTGTTTGAAGCAAATCCCATTCTATAAACCATTGAATCAAGGCGGAACTCAACAAGCTGTAAAAGAATCTCGCCTGTTATGCCTTTCTTTCTCTCGGCTTCATGGAAATATTTTCTGAATTGTCTCTCAAGAATTCCATACATCTTTCTGACTTTTTGTTTCTCTCTTAACTGTAATCCATAATCTGAAAGTTTTTTATAGCCCTGACCATGCTGTCCAGGAGGATATTTTCTTCTTTCAATCGCACATTTCTCTGTATAACATCTATCACCTTTAAGAAAAAGCTTATCCCCTTCTCTACGGCAAATCCTGCATAAAGCACCAATATATCTTGCCACCTACACCCTCCTCCTTTTTGGTGGTCTGCAACCATTGTGAGGTACCGGAGTTACGTCTTTTATAAGGTTTATCTCCAGACCAGCGGCCTGCAAAGCGCGGATTGCAGATTCTCTGCCAGCGCCAGGACCTTTAACATATATATCTACCTGTTTCATTCCCATATCCATTGCCTTTTTAGCCACAGCAGCAGCAGCCATCTGAGCAGCATATGGAGTTCCTTTCCTTGAACCTTTAAACCCGAGATTCCCTGCGCTTGCCCATGTAATTACCTCCCCATTGAGGTCAGTAATTGATACAATGGTATTGTTGAATGTTGCCTGAATATGTGCTGCGCCGTAAACAATATTTCTTTTTTCTTTCTTAGTACTTTTTTTCCTTTGAGCCATATTTTACGCCTCTTTCTTCTTACCCATAACCGATTTTCTCGGTCCCTTACGGGTACGGGCATTGGTTTTTGTCCTCTGCCCCCTTACTGGAAGTCCCAAACGATGTCTCATTCCTCTATAACTGCCAATATCTATTAGCCTTTTAATTGCCATTGAGATATCACGTCTGAGGTCACCTTCAACCCTGTAATCCCTCTCTATAACAGACCTTATTTTAATAACATCTTCATTAGTAAGGTCCTTAACTCTTGTATTCATATTGACACCTGTTTCAGTCAATATTTTTCTTGAAAGGGATCTCCCTATACCAAAAATTCTGGTTAATCCAATTTCAACTCTTTCGTTTTTTGGCAGATCTACGCCAGCAATTCTCGCCATATTTTCTCCTCATTCATATTATCATTAGCCAGAGTCTTTATTTATCAAATCTGCTTTGTTTTTTAATGAATATTGACTAATGATAGTTGACTTTTTTACGTCTTTTTATCCCTGTTTTTGTTTATGCCTCGGATTCTCGCAAAGTATCCTCAGGATACCTTTCCTTTTAATTATTTTACATTTTGAGCAAATGGGTTTTACCGACGAACGTATTTTCATTATAACCTCTTTATTATTTAGCTTTTTATACTATTATTTTTTATTTAAACCTGTATGTAATTCTTCCCTTAGTGAGGTCATAAGGAGATAATTCAACAGTGACTTTATCACCGGGCAGAATTTTTATAAAATGCATCCTCATTTTTCCGGACACATAAGCAAGAATTACCTGTCCGTTTTCAAGTTCAACCTTGAACATTGCATTTGGCAATGTTTCAATAATTGTTCCTTCAACTTCTATACTATCTTCTTTTGGCATTAGCTGGTTATTATACTATTATTAATTAATTTGAGTCAATATTCTCGGATTATCATTGGTAATTACTATCGTATGTTCGAAATGTGCCGATAGTTTTCCGTCCATTGTCACAGCTGTCCATCCATCCTCAAGCACCACAACCTCATAACCGCCTTCATTGACCATAGGCTCGATAGCCAGTGTCATGCCAGGCATCAATCTTGGTCCTCTATTGGGCTTGCCAAAATTAGGCACCTGAGGGTCTTCATGTAGATCTCGTCCAATTCCATGTCCTACAAAAGCTCTTACAACAGAATAACCATTATCCTCTACATGTTTTTGTATGGCATACGAAATATCAGATAATCTGTTGCCATTACGCGCCTTATCTATACCAATATAAAGAGCTTCTTCTGTTACTCTTAATAATCTTTCAACAGAAGGTTCTATTTTCCCGACAGGGAATGTATAAGCAGCATCCCCGTAAAAACCATCCTTTAAAACTCCGAGGTCAACTCCAAGAATATCACCTTCTTCAAGTATCCTGCCAGATGGTATTCCATGTATGACTTCGTTGTTGACCGAAGCACAGATTGAAGCTGGGTAACCCCTGTAACCTTTAAAAGCAGGTATAGCATTCCAGCTTCTTATATATTCATCGGCAATCTTATCAATTTCTCCGGTTGTTATTCCCGGACGTATTTTATCTCTTAAATAATCCAGAGTTTTGCCTACAATGAAGCAGGCACGTGACATTTTTTCTATTTCTTCTTCTGACTTCAAAATAATCATTTATTGTCAATTGATGTCTCATACATCATTTTTACTGACAGTGCCCTGTTATTTTCTACCCCTTATTCTGCCTTTTTTAAGGAAACCTTCATAGGAACGGGTTACAAGGTGAGATTCAATCTGAGAAACAGTATCAAGAGCAACACCAACAGCGATAAGTAAAGATGTTCCGCCGAAATAAAAAGGCACATGAAAACGGTAAATAAGAATTTCAGGGATTATACATACTGTAGCCAGGTATAATGCACCGACGAATGTAAGTCTTGATAGAACCTTATAAATATATTCAGAGGTTTTTTGTCCTGGTCTGATTCCCGGAACAAAGCCCCCATATTTTTTTAAATTATCAGCCACATCAACAGGGTTAAAAATAATCGCAGTATAAAAATATGCAAAGAAAAATATCATGCCAACATAAAGAAGTGTATGAAGTATGGTGCCTGGTGACAATTGTCTTGAGATTTCCTGTACCCATGGTATTGCAATGAATCCAGCAATTGTAGCAGGAAATATAAGAATCGAAGATGCAAAAATAGGAGGAATAACTCCTGAAGTATTAATTTTTAAAGGAAGATGGGTTGATTGTCCGCCATATACTTTTCTTCCCACAATCCTTTTTGCATATTGTACAGGAATTTTCCTCTGGCCTCTTTCTATAAATATGATGGCTCCAACTATTGCAATCATCATTACGACAAGGAAGATGAGAAAGAATATAGAAATTTCACCTGCCTGTAAAAGTCTCACGGTGCTTATAACAGCATTAGGGAATCTTGCAACAATACCCGCGAAAATTATTAAAGATATACCATTGCCAATTCCTCTTTCTGTAATTTGTTCTCCAAGCCACATTATAAAAGCAGTACCTGCTGTAAGAGTAATCATTGTCATTAATCTGAATGACCACCCAGGATTCTGAACAAATACCCCTCCACCCATACCTTCCAGTCCTGCTGCTATTCCAAATGATTGTATGGCACTTATTATTACAGTTCCATAACGTGTATATTTAACAATTTTTTTCCTGCCTGCTTCGCCTTCTTTCGCGAGTTTGCCTATAGCAGGGATTACAACAGTAAGCAATTGAAGTATAATCGAGGCGCTGATATATGGCATTATACCGAGAGCAAAAATCGTAACCCTTGATAAAGCCCCGCCAGAAAACATATCAAAGAAGCCCATCAGGGCTCCGCCTTTTTCTGTGAGGAATTTACTGAGTGCTTCTCCGTTTATGCCGGGTGTTGGTATGTGAGCGCCAATTCTGTAAACAGCCAGAAGTGCAAGAGTAAACAGTACCCTGTTTTTTAACTCCGGTATTTTGAAGATATTCTGGAAGCTTGAAATTATGCCCAACTTTTTATAATACCTCTGCTTTGCCGCCTGCTGCTGAAATTTTTGTCAAAGCAGAAGCGCTGAAAGCATCTGCTTTTATTGTGATTGGTCTTTTTAATTCACCATCTCCGAGCACCTTTAACCCGCATTTTAAATCCTTGATAAATCCTTTTTCTATAAGCAACTCTGGAGTGACTGTATCAACTCCTTCCAGCCGGTTAATATCCTTTAAATTAATAACCGCGAACTCAGTACTGAATGGGTTTTTAAAACCTCTTTTTGGTAAACGTCTTTGCATGGGCATCTGTCCGCCTTCAAACCCGGGACCTTTTGCCCTGCCAGAACGTACTTTTTGTCCTTTATGTCCTTTACAGGAAGTTTTCCCATGACCCGAACCAATTCCTCTACCAACTCTTTTTGGTTTTTTTGTACTTCCGTGCGCAGGCTTTAATTCATCTATCCTCATGCTGCCTCCTGATTTTCATCTTCTACCTTACCCCTGATTTTCATTACTGCATCTGGATCTTTAAGGCTTTGCAAACCCTGTAGAGCAGCTTTTACTGAATTGAATGGGTTGTGACTGCGTAATGATTTAGCAACAACATTTTGAACTCCCGCGACTTCAAGAATCGCTCGGACAGCTCCTCCAGCAATAATACCAGTGCCTTTAACCGCAGGATTTATAACTATAGTGCCCGAACCAAATTTACCTATGACCCTATGAGGGATGGTTCCATCTTTTATAGGTATTTTTATAAGGGACTTTTTTGCCTGTTCCACAGCTTTTCTGATCGCTTCAGGAACCTCTGCTGCTTTCCCTTTCCCTACGCCAACCGTACCTTCACCATCACCAACAACCACCAGTGCGGTAAAAGAGAAACGCCTTCCGCCTTTTACTACTTTGGCAACTCTGTTAATATAAACAACTTTGTCTTTTAAATTAAGTCCCTCGGGATCTATTTTCTCCACAAACCCTCCTAAAACTCTAATCCGGCTGCCCTTGAAGATTCAGCCAGTGCCTTAATATTACCGTGGTAAGGATAACCGCTTCTGTCAAAAACTACTTTTTTAATTCCTTTTTCCAGTGCCCTCTTAGCTAAAAGCTCCCCGACCATCTGGGCTGTTTTAGCATTCCCTTTATGTGTTTTTACTGACTTAAATTCTTTATCAAGGCTCGATGCGCAAACAAGGGTATGTCCATTAAGATCATCAATTAATTGAGCATAAATATGATTTAAGCTTCGGAAAACCGATAATCTAAGGCGTCCAGGGGTTCCTATAACTTTTTTTCTTACCCTTTCCTGCCTTCTTCTTTTTGCTTCTCTTCTGCTTTCAGACAATCTTTCCTCCTGCGTCAGTTAATATTTTTATATTAATTATTTCTTACCAGCTTTTCCTACCTTAAGCTTTAATCTCTGCCCGGCATATCTTATACCCTTACCTTTATAAGCATCAGGCGGTCTTAAAGCTCTCATACTTGCAGCTACCTGTCCAAGCAATTGTTTATCGATTCCTGTCAATGTTATCTGAACCTGCTTGGGATCCACTGCAGCGCTTATACCTTCAGGCAGTTGCATTTCAATGGGATGAGAATATCCGAGTGTGAATGTAATTTTATTGCCAGAAACCTGTGCCCTGTAACCTACACCTGCTATCTCGAGATTCTTCTGATAACCCTTAGAAACACCTGTTATCATATTCGAGATTAGACTTCTTGTAAGTCCATGAAGAGCTCTATCTGTTTTTAAATCGGATGTTCTGCTTATTTTTATTAAACCATCAGTTATAGATACTCCGATATTTTCTGGAAAATTCCAGCTCAATTCACCTTTTTGACCCTTTACTTTTATAGTTCTGTCCGATATAGAGACAGAAACTCCCTCAGGAATTGCTATTGGCTTTTTACCTATTCTTGACACTCTTTTCTCCTAAACACTCTAATATAATCAAAGGATATTACCAGATATAACAAATAACTTCTCCGCCAACTCCTTCTCTGCGGCATGCTTTATCACTCAGAACACCTTTTGATGTTGTTAAAACAGCAACACCGAGTCCGCCCATAACTCTCGGAATTTCATCATGTCCTACATATACACGCCTTCCAGGCTTGCTGATTCTCTTCAGCCCGGAAATTACACTTTCATTATCTATATATTTGGGTATCACCCTGAGAATACCCTGCCTTTTATCCTTGAGAATCTTGTAGGCTCTAATAAATCCTTCTTCTTTCATGATCTTGGCTATCTCAAGTTTCATTTTGGAAATAGGGATATCCACTTTTTCAGCCTTAATGTTAATTGCGTTTCTTACCCTTGTAAGCATATCTGCAATCGGATCTGTAAGCATTAATTACCTCCAAACAATCATGGTTACCAGCTTGCCTTTATGACACCAGGTATCTGGCCCTCAAGTGCAAGGGTTCTGAAACAAATTCTACAAATACCAAATTTTCTTATGTACGCCCGTGGTCTTCCGCATAGCTTGCACCTGTTATAAGACCTTACAGGAAATTTTGCAGGTCTTTTACATTTTTCAATCATACATGTCTTTGCCATTAAAATTGCTCCTTAAAACTTTTATCAGTTTCTAAAAGGCATCCCCATATTCCTAAGTAGAGCCTTACTTTCCTCATCTGTCTTTGCACTCGTGCAAAATATTATATCAAGTCCGTGAATCATATCGACTTTATCATATTCAATTTCAGGGAATATAAATTGCTCTTTAAGTCCGAGAGCATAATTGCCTCTTCCATCAAAAGATTTTCCTGAGATACCCCTGAAATCCCTTATTCTTGGCAAAGCAACACTAATCAACCTGTCTAAAAACTCGTACATCCTATTGCCTCGCAAAGTCACCTTACAGCCAATTGGGACCCCTTTTCTGAGTTTAAAGGCTGCAATAGATTTTTTTGCTTTAGTAACAACCGCTTTCTGCCCCGTAATCATTGAAAGTTCCTTTTGAACGGCATCAAGCAATTTTATATTCTGTATTGCTTCTCCTAACCCAACATTAAGAACTATCTTCTCGATTCTCGGCACCTGCATAACATTTTTATATGAAAACTCTTTCATCATATTGGGCACAACTTCTTTAAGATACTTTTCCTTGAGTCTCGGTATCATTACTGATCTATGACCTCCCTGCATTTACTACAGGTTCTTAGCTTTCTGCCATCCTGTAATATTGAATTTCCAATTCTCGCGGGCTTATTACACTTTGGACAAACAAGCATTACATTGGATATATGAAGAGGCGCTTCTTTCTCAATAATACCGCCCTGTGTATATTTCCTGTTTGGCTTCAAATGTTTTTTAATTATATTTACCTTCTCTACCAGCAAACTCTCTTTGGAAGGATATACAGCTATTACCCTTCCTGTTTTACCTTTTTCTTTTCCTGCTATTACTTTAACAGTATCATTCTTTTTTATACTTAAACCCATATTTCACCTATAACACTTCTGGAGCTAATGAAATTATTTTTGTGAATTCTTTCCACCTTAACTCCCTTGCCACAGGGCCAAATATTCTTGTGCCCACAGGTTCATGCTGTGCATTAATAAGGACAACTGCATTCTGATCAAACCTGATGTATGTGCCATCAGGTCTTCTCTGCTCCTTTTTTGTTCGAACCACAACAGCTTTAGCTACTGTTCCTTTCTTAACATTGCTGTCAGGCAGAGCTTCTTTTATACTCACAACAACTATATCACCAAGGCGTGCATATCTTCTATGGAAACCTCCCATAACTTTTATGCACTGTACTTTCTTGGCGCCTGAATTATCCGCAACTTCAAGCATGCTCCTTAATTGAATCATCTTATATCACTCCAATCCAAATCCTAATCTATTACTGCCCATCTCTTTTCTTTGCTCAGAGGTCTTACTTCAATTATCTTGACAATATCACCGATCTTACATTTATTGAGTTCATCATGAGCCTTAAATTTAGTAACTCTCTTGACAGTCTTTTTATAAACAGGATGCTGGAAAAGTCTTGTGACAGCAACAACAACAGTCTTGTCCATTTTATTACTTATAACTTTGCCTGTATAAATCTTCTTTGACATTCTCACTCCTGATTTCAGATTGCCTGTTTAATTAGTGATATCGGTTTAAGTTTATATCATAAAACCGAATATACACTGTTTGAAAGGCTAACCTTCTTTTTTACCACTTTTAGTTTTTTCTGTTACTACTGTTAAAATCCTTGCTATATCTTTTCTTACAGCACGAATACGCATGGGATTTTCAATTTCACCTGTAGCTCTCTGAAATCTAAGATTAAAAAGTTCTTTTCTTAAATCACTCTCTTTTCTCTTCAACTCATCTACTGTTAATGCTCTGAGTTCGGATGTTTTCACAGAACCTCCTCATTCCTCTTTACAAACCTTGTGGCTACAGGCAATTTATATGATGCAAGTCTCATTGCTTCTTTAGCTGTCTCTTCTGTAACACCTGACATTTCATACAAAATTCTTCCAGGTTTTACAACCGCTACCCAGTATTCAGGCGCACCTTTTCCTTTACCCATTCTTGTCTCAGCAGGCTTTTTAGTAATCGGTTTGTCAGGAAAAATCCTGATCCAGACTTTGCAGCCTCTTTTCGCGTGTCTTGTTATTGCTATTCTCGCAGCTTCTATTTGCTGGCTGGATATCCAGCCTGGTTCGAGAGCTTTTAAACCAAACTCGCCAAAAGAGACTTCCGAACCTGCATAAGCCTTACCGTTCATCCTGCCTTTTTGCATTTTTCTAAATTTAACTTTTTTTGGCATTAACATAATGTCACCTATACTTCCTTAATACGGCTTTCGGGCAGAATATCGCCATGATACATCCAGACTTTTACACCTATTACACCATAAGTTGTTTTTGCCTTTGCGTAGCCGTAGTCTATATCTGCTCTAAATGTATGTAATGGAACCCTGCCTTCTCTATACCATTCCGAGCGGGCAATTTCCGCACCTGCAAGTCTTCCGGAACAGGCTATTTTAACTCCGAGTGTTCCGAATCTCAGGGCTGATGAAACCGATTTTTTCATAGCTCTTCTGAAAGCAACTCTTTTTTCAAGTTGAAGAGCAACATTTTCGGCAACAAGCTGGGCATCAATCTCTGGCTTTCTAATTTCTTTAATATCTATTGAAACTTCTTTGCCGGTTATCTGTTTCAGGTCTTTACGAAGTTTTTCCACTTCAGCGCCTTTTTTGCCTATAATAATTCCAGGTCTCGCTGTGTGAATTATAATCCTCATATTCTGTCCTGCCCTCTCTATCTCAATCTTGGGCACACCGGCGTGATATAATTTCTCTTTCAGCATCCTGCGAATGTTTATATCTTCAACAAGTTGCTGATCAAATCCTTTTCTGGCAAACCATCTTGAATCCCAGGTTTTTATGATACCAAGTCTGTTACCTATTGGATGCGTCTTCTGACCCAAAACCTACCTCCTGAACTTTTTCATTCGATTAGTGTTCTTTTTCTGAAAGAACCAATGTTATATGTGAAGTTCTTTTTCTTATTACATTGGCTCTTCCCATTGCCCGTGGAAGCATACGTTTCATTACAGGCCCTTGATCTACTGTTGCCTTAACTATTACCATATCTTCCGGATTAACTACTTTTTTCTGCTCTGCATTTGCCATAGCTGATTTAAGGAGCTTTTCAACAAATTTAGCACCCCTGTATGGCATATATTTCAAGTATACAAGCGCGTCACCTGCGTTTTTATATTTTATAAGGTCTATAACCCTTCTCGCTTTTCTTGGTGTTATTCGTGCGTATCGTAATATTGCTTTTGATTCCATAGTATGCTCTTTTATCCTTTCGCCGAAGCCGCAGACTTTTCACCGCCTGAATGGCTTCTGAAAGTTCTTGTTGGTGAAAATTCACCGAGCTTATGCCCAACCATATTTTCAGTCACATAAACCGGAATAAATTTTTTACCATTATGCACAGCAAAAGTATAACCTATAAATTCTGGCACAATGGTTGATCTCCTTGACCATGTTTTTATAAGCTTTTTCTCTCCGCTATCAATCATAGCTTTCACTTTTTTCATAAGCTTTTCATCCACAAATGGACCTTTTTTCAATGACCTTGGCAATTATTCCTCCTGTTACTTTCTTCTTTTTATAATAAACCTGTCGGTTCTTTTATTCTGCCTTGTCTTAATACCTTCAGGTTTTCCCCATGGAGTACAGGCAGGCCTTCCGCCTGAAGCCTTTCCTTCACCACCACCAAGTGGATGATCTATTGGATTCATTGCAACTCCTCTAACATGGGGTCTTATTCCAAGCCACCTGCGCCTTCCTGCTTTCCCGTAAGATATATTCTCATGCTCGAAATTGCTTACCTGACCGATAGTTGCCATACATTCAGCTGGTATAAGCCTTACCTCTCCTGAAGAAAGTTTTATCTGAACATTTTTGTCGTCTTTCGCTATTAATTGAGCGCTTGAACCAGCGCTTCTTACAAGTTTGGCTCCCTGCCCGGGTCTTAGTTCAATATTGTGAATGAAAGTACCTAATGGCATTTCAGCCAGTGGCAAAGCATTTCCCGTCTTTATCTCAGCACCCTTACCCGAAATCACTTCATCACCGACATTCAATCCAGCAGGTGCTATTATATATCTTTTTTCGCCATCTTTATAATGTAACAATGCAATTCTTGCAGACCTGTTTGGATCATATTCTATTGTTGCAACTTTTGCTGGGATGCCAATTTTATCTCTTTTAAAATCTATAATTCTATAAGCTCTGTAATTACCACTCCCTCGATGCCATGCAGTAACCCTTCCGAAATTGTTCCTTCCACCGGTTTTTTTCAGTGGTTTAAGTAATGCCTTGCATGGTTCAGTTGTTGTTATATCGGCAAAATCAGAGACTGTTTGAAATCTCCTGCCGGGTGATGTTGGATTAAATTTTTTCAGACCCATTATGCACCTTCAATAAATTCAAGTTTTTCACCCTTCTTGAGGGTAATAATTGCTTTCTTTGTATCCGGTCTCTTACCGATAGACCTTCCATATTTTTTCCATTTACCTCTAACAGTTATTGTTGCAATTTTATCTACCTTGACTTTAAAATTTTCTTCTATGGCTTTTTTAATCTCGATCTTATTTGCATCCTTAGCAACTTCTACAAGTATCTTGTTCTCATTTTCTTTGAGACTGCTGCCTTTTTCAGTAAAAAGTGGTTTTCTTATTATTGAATAAAAGTCTTTCATGATACTCTCATTTCCTCTATTTTTGCCACTGCTTCTCTGGTTATAAGTAAAGTATTATATGCGCATATTTCATATGTATTTAAGTCCGCTGCTCTTCTTACTGCAACCATCGGGATATTTCTTGCAGAAAGAATCACAGCATTATTTTTTTCAGGAGTAACAATTAAAATGCTTTTGTTTTCCAATCCCAGGTTCTTCAAAATATTAACCATTTCTTTTGTCCTGGGTTTTTCAAAATTCAGATCATCAATTATCACAACTTCTCCGCTTAAAACCTTCTCATTAAAAGCTTTCACAAAAGCAAGCTTTTTTATTTGCTTTGGAAGCTTATAAGAATAATCTCTCGGCTGCGGACCAAATACAATTCCACCTCCGCGCCATATAGGTGAGCGCGTACTTCCTGCCCTTGCTCTTCCAGTATGCTTTTGCCTCCATGGTTTTTTACCACCGCCGCTTACAAGCCCTCTCGTCTTGGTTGCATGAGTTCCCTGTCTTTGATTTGCGAGATAATTTACGACAGCAGTATGAAGCATGCTTTTATCAACTTTAATATCAAAAATATCTTCTTTTAAATTGATTTTGCCTACTACAGAGTTATTTTTGTCCTTGATATCCAATTCCGGCATTTTTATTCTTCCTTCTTTATCTCAACAATTGCGCCTTTAGGTCCCGGCACAGCACCTTTTATCAGCATAAGATTCTGTTCGGGTCTAACTTCTATAATTTTAAGATTTTTTACTGTTACTTTGTCCATTCCCATATGTCCGGGCATTTTCTGATTCTTCCAGACTCTTGAAGGATAAGAACTTGCTCCTATTGAGCCTGGAGCTCTATTGAACATTGAGCCATGCGAACCAGGACCACCTGAAAAATGGTGCCTTTTCATAACACCCTGAAAACCTTTGCCTTTTGACATTCCGGATACAGAAACCACATCACCTGCTGCAAAGCTTTCAACTGTGATGAATTCACCAACTTTTAAATTATTGATAGGGAATTCTTTTATTATCTTATATGTTGTAAGCCCGGCTTTTTTAAATACACCTGCTTGAGGTTTATTTAATTTCTTTTCTTTTGTTTCTATAAATCCGACCTTCACAGCTTCATAACCGTCTTTTTCAAGAGTTTTAACCTGTATAACACAACCAGGTCCTGCCTCTATCACAGTAACAGGATATGCTTTGCCATCCTGAGAAAATATTTGTGTCATGCCGAGCTTTTTACCTAATATGCCAATCATTTGTTTCTCCAAATTATCTTGTTATATAAGGGCTTATTTCATAAATCTTATAGCTTAATTTCTACATCAACCCCTGCTGCAAGTTCAAGCTTCATTAATGCATCTACAGTCTGGGGAGTGGGATCCACAATATCAAGCAATCTTTTATGAGTCCTTATTTCAAATTGTTCCCTCGATTTTTTATCAACATGTGGCGACCTTAAAACAGTAAACCTATTTATTTTTGTAGGCAGTGGTACAGGACCTGCTACTCTTGCTCCTGTTTTCTGCACAGTATCTACTATTTCCTTAACCGACATGTCAAGTATCCTATGGTCAAAAGCCCTTAATTTGATTCTTATTTTCTGATTCACTGTTTCCTCAATAATTCCTTTTTTAATCCTTAAATAAAATTTATATTTTTTCTCTACTGAATTATCTCAGTTACTACTCCTGCTCCAACTGTCCTTCCACCTTCTCTTATCGCAAACCTCAGTTCCTTCTCCATCGCTATCGGTGATATTAACTCA
>JACAFE010000087.1 GCA_013388435.1 Nitrospirota bacterium
ATTGACCGAGTTTATTAAAGTCAAAGTTATTCCTTGCCTCTTTAAACTCAACCCACTCGGTTTCATCGGGCAATGATCTCAATTCATCCAGTAATCTTTTGAGTTCTTCTTGAGTCAATTTTCCTCCTCTCCACCTATACCCATCCGGTATTTGATGTCGTAATTAACAATGAAATCAAGCTCCTCTTCTGTGAAACCATAATGACGGGCAAGGAGTTAACTAATGCCGTTTGTTCCTAATTTATCTTCTAAATCGCTCTTAAATTTTCCATCCAGTAATCTCCCATCTCTTAAATATTCGAAAAATTCAGAATAGCTACAAGGACTCAAAAAGTGAAAGATATATTTCTGCTTTATCCCATTTTTTTCTAACTCAAGATTTAAATCTTCAAAATGTTGCCTTGCCCATTTAAATTTTGCCTTATTTTCATCGGAATCGTCATTATCTGCTTTTACCTCAACAACAACGATATATTCAAAATCACCTCGTGTGATTTTTATAAAAAAATCAGGGTTGAATGTTTGTTGTTTTGGGTGTTCTCCTTTCCTCCATGAATACTCTATACTGTAAAATCCTTGGTCTCTCGACTTAAGCCAGCAATCAATATTCTCTGCGTTTTCTTTTTTGCAAAGATATTCAACAAATTTCCTTTCTGGTTCAGCATTAGTAAAAACTATGTTTAAGGGTGTCTTAAAAAGATAGTAGTTTATCTGTTTCTCTGCACTTTTAGGTAAAGATTCATCTTCTTTAATCACAAGAAGTATTTCTTTAGCCTCTTCAGTTAATTCATTTTCAAAATTGTCAGAGTAAAATACTGTACAACCATGTCTTAGGTTTCCAACAGCCATACTTTCTTTATCCATATTTGAGGTATTAATTAGAATAGGTTCACTTATTTTCCTCATATTCACGAGAGTTTTACCTTTTTTCCTTAAGAGCGTCCCAAAGGCTTGAAGTATCTTCTGCTTGTTTTTTTCTACAAGACGGTCTCCTTTTATCCCAACCCTTTCCATAGATTTCTTAACTATATTTTTAATCACATCCTTTGGAGGTAAGTCATTTTTGGTATATTGGCCATCAGGCAATTTTAATATCTTTCCTTCCCACTCCCGTGTGCTGAATTCTTCATATATTTTATTAACCACCTCATCAACCGTATAAGTGCTGTATTCTATCAGCGTGTTTTTACTGTAAACTTCTCCTGCTAAGGTTGTGTATTCTGTAGTCTTTTCCTCATCCTCTATTTGAGAGACTAGTTCAATATATCCCTTTGAATAATCAAAGACCTCTGTATCCTTCTTCGCCTCTTTTTCTTGGGGGTCTTTCTCATAATTGATGTTATAAAGGATAAAATTATATCTTGCCCTATCACCATTATTTATAACTGAACTTGTCAGTTTCATCTCAATTTCTAAAATTTCATCAACAAGCCCTTTTATGTTCCTGCTCCACGCATCATGATTAAAGACTTTTACTCTTGGTTGTGGAGACTGGTATTCCGGTGGAATCCTCAACCCTCTACCCAATACCTGTGCTATCAGAATCTTGGAATTAAAAGCCCTGTCTTCCCACGGAACTATCTGAAAGACATTTTTTACATCCCAACCTTCTGTGAGCATAGAGACCGATACAATCCATTCAGTTGGATCATCCTTATCGTCAACCTTTTGAAGTTTTGCTACATTAGCCTTATGGTCAGGTGAGGAGGTGACTATCAAAACCTTTTTCTCTACCTCTTCTCTTGATACTTCTTCTTTTTTAGAGAGGAATTCAATAAGATTTTCTGTAAGCCTTTTGGCATTTGTTATGTCCTTTGTGATGAGGATAGTAATAGGCTTAACTCGTCTATACTTATTTTGATTTTCAATGTGATTATCATATATCTTCTGGAATTTCTCGTCTTGAGTAATGCTTTCGTCTCTACTTACATAATCGACCATCTTAACAATTCTGTCATCAACTGCCTGCCTTAAAGAATACCTGTATATAACATCATTAAAATACTCATCTCCTATATATGCTGTGCCTGTAAATCCCATAATATATTTAAATTTATACTCATCACTTAAAAGAAAACTTTTCCATTTTTTTATGCTCTGGCTTTCTTTATCTCTTCCAGTGACAGGGTTATAGGCATGGTGAATCTCATCGCACAGGATAAGTGTCCACATACCATTGCCACCTAAACTATCTCTGATTGAAGAACCTGTTCTCTCATACACAGCATGTATATTTTCAACACATATATCACCTTCTTTAATTGTGCTGTTTGCATCAATAATTCGGGGATTCTTGTATCTTGCACCTTCTGGAATTGTGAGTCTTAATTTACTGTCAACACTTAAAGATATAAACTTCTCCATTAGACCCTTTTCTATTGTAAGTGAGGGGCAGAGCACAAGGACATTATCAACAAGTCCAATACCAAGCATAATCTGGGCAATACCATATATGACATAACTCTTTCCTGTTCCTGTTGCAAAGTCAATAGTGGCAGATAATTTTGACGGGAGTTGAAAATGGTTTAAGTATTCATCAATATCTCTATAACGATTATGAAGTTCAGGGTTTTTATTCCAGTTTTCTTTGACAAGGTCTTCTATTGAATTATATTTGCCTGATGCAAGATAAATAATGGCATTTTCTATAGCCTCTTTCTGATACTGCCTATCGCCACATAAGACATCAAGAAATCTGTCCCATGCTGAAAGATCAAGCCTTGTTGGGTCATAAGATTTATTTACCTCAAGGACAAGATCCCTCGTTTTGTATGTTTTTATCTCCAGCATATGCTACTTCCTTAATGTGAATACTTCTTTGAACTCATTACCATAGATATCAATATACACAACCATAATCTTTTCACCGCATTCTTCAACTGACAAGGGAATTATGATATCCTCTTTATGTTTTAAGTCTTTTCTTATGTCTTCTTCTGTCTCTTCTTTTTTCTTTCCAATAAGGTCTTCTGCAAAATAAAAATCATCCATTACGAATACATTGCCATCATAATCCTTATCAATAAGCACCATTGCAATGGATTCAAAATTATTGAGCTCATTACCAGTTTCTTCCTCCAGATAGTTAGATAGAAACTTTTTTATATGAATCTCCACCTTGCCATTCTTTTTTACGAGCCTTGTCTCCACATCAGGTTGCCTGATAAAGTGAAAGCCTATTGCATCCTCAAGGTCATTCACATTTCTTTTACTCTGGGGTTGCCTGAATTTTTTAAACTGCACCTTATGCAATTCTCTTATTATCTGATACGGAACTTTGAGGAAATAGTATCGTGTCTTTTCAATTTGATGATAATCTGTAATAAAGTCAACATAGTTGGCAGGTGCAATGATATAAAGCCTTTCACCTATCTTTTTACCAATATGAGAATGCAAATCTTCAAGGTATTCCTCATCAACCGCAGCATCTTTAAATTGCCAGTAAGGATAAATGATGCAATAATAGCCATCCTTTTTTTGCCCATCTATCTTAATACCAGCAATCCTTTTATCAATAGGCTCTACCTCAAAGAGATTCATAACAAACTTGATATAATCATCCTTTTTAAGTTCAAAGACCTTTTTCAGGTCATATAGCCCTGTGTTTACAGTTATAAAACTCCTTGCCTTTTTGCCATATTTTTTATTTGGATTTTCTAAATCCTTACTATCCTGAATTGTAAGAATTCTCTTTTGCATTGTATAGAAGGCAAGTTTTCCAATGTCACATACAATCCATCTCCTACCAAGCTTCTCAGCAACTGCAGCAGTAGTTCCAGAGCCAGCGAAGAAGTCAAGGACAAGGTCATTAGGGTTGGTTGTTGATTTTATGATTCGTTCAAGAAGTTGTTCTGAGTTTTCAGTGGGATAATTTGTAGTGAAAGAATACCCTGGAATATCCGTAAATAAAGTATCTATTGGCGTTAAATTTGACTCTAAATATTGTGGGATTCCAATTTGCTTGTTACCAAATACATCAACGTACTCATAATCATCTTTTATTCTAATTCGCTCTTCATTGTGAAGTTTATCAAATTTAGTCTGTGAAAAACGCCAGTGGTGTTCATTAGGGGCTATAAATTTTTTCCCTGCGATATAAATTATGTTTTGTTTTTTATTTTCTTTAGGAGAAATAGCATTTATCCATTTTAGTTCCCTTCCTCGTTCCCTATATATTATATTGAAATCAGAATTATCCGTTTTTGAATAAAAGAGTATAATTTCATGAGCAGGATTAAATCTTTTATTTGCATTTGTTCCTTGGTAATTAACTCTTTTTAGCATAATCTCATTTCTAAAATTTTCTCTTCCAAAAACCTCATCCATTATCACTTTTACATAATGTCCAAAATGGTAATCCTGTCTTACGAAAATACTTCCGTCATCTGCCAATATTTCTTTTGCCAAAATTAACCTTCTTCTTAAAAACTCCACAAACTCAGCACCTTTTGCCCTTGCACTGTATGCTTTTTGTCCTTTATTCGCATCATACTCATCACCTGTGCCAAAAGGTGGATCAATATAAATCAATTTTACCTTGCCCTTTACCTTGTCCTTTATCAGAGGGTCTTTATTCTCATAAACAGTCTTAAGAAATTGGAGATTATCACCAAAGACAATCATATTCCGCCATTCATCACTACCTGAAGGATAGTCTTCTCCATTAAAAACCTTCTCTACCTGTAATGGCACAGGAAAGACCCCGTCCTCATTTGCAAGGACATCTTCCTTCCTCATCTTACCAGCATATACAAGTTCATATTCCTTCTGCTTTACAGGGAATAGCTTATACTTATAATCCTCAGGTATCTGCTCCCCTTTCTGCAGTTTTTCAATCAAAAACTGGATGTCGTATTCGTTTAAATTGTTTGTCATTTAAGATCCTCAAGGTATGTTATGCTTAGTTTTTCTATGTTCAAGATTAAGGAATATTTTCAATTTCATCTTATCCGAACCCTTTGCTGTATTTGCTCTCTTATACGATTGTAAATTTCTATGGTAGCTTCGTGTCTTATCATAACTGCAACTGCATAATTTTGAAAGTATTCTTTCTCTTTTAACCACTTGCCTTGAGATATAACTGAAAGTACAAGCGGTTTATCTGTATCAATATCAGGCCTTTTCGAATAAACCTTGATCGCTTTTTGATGAATTGCCCTTTTTCTTATATTAACTCCAGGATGTAAGTCAATCTGTTTTATTTTCAGTTCATCGGGAATCAATTCTTCAGTCTCTTCACTAATTTGGATAGTCTTATAACCTCTCTGTATTTCTTGAATATCAGAATTTTTAAATAAGTGGAATTCCATACTGACTCCCATATAGTCAATCCTGTTTCTTCTTATCGGTGGGTTATACACAAGAACCACTGAAATTTCCTTTTCACCTGGGGTTTCAATGAATTCTCTTGGTAAATAAAAATAATACAAATGAACACTATCTAATTTAATCCTATTCTCTGCGAAAAGCAAAACCCGATTACTATCAGAGGCTACAGCTGACTCAAAGTTTGGTTTCCCATATCCATAGATTTTTAACAAGTCCATAAGGTTGACATCTGTATCATTAAATGATATTTTGTCTAAAGGCGATGGTCTATCAGAATGTATTCTTGCTGAGGCTATAAGTAAGGCTTTTATTAGATTTGTGGAATAATTAGGAAATTGATTGAAAAGTCTCGCTATGTAATGAGCAATTTTAGGTGCAGAAAAGCTTGTCCCATAGTCAACAGTAAAGAGTTTCCCATCTTCAATCCATTTAGGATTTAAAACAATAAGTTTGCCCCCGATATTTTCAGTTTTTCTCGGATCGAATGAAACATAAATTATGTTCCCTCCTTCTTCTACCAACTCTGGTTTAATCATTCCTTTGTATCCTGGACCTACACAAGTAAATGGAGCAGGATAATTTGTGAGTGCTGGTGAATAAAATATATCTCCCGGATCTCTATTGAGTGGCCCAAATTCTTGAGTGATAGAACCTACGGTGATTGCATAGGCAGAAGATGCAGGGTCTATAATTTTCACTTTCTCGTTTTCTTCAATTAAGTAATTAGGATACCTATCAGGAAAATCGTGAGGCTCAGGGTATAAATTGCCAGCAGATATCGTAAAGACAATATCAAGCTCCTTAGCAAGCTCATCTATTAAGGTTGCTAATGCAAATTGTCTTTTTTGTCCGAACATTTTTTTGTAATTATCTCCAAAGGAAATATTTACTACCTTACAGTTGTGATAATTTTTAGCAAGATATCTTACTGTTTTTTCCAGCTGATGCTCTAAAAGTTCATTTTCTTCATACTTTGCCTCAAGCTCTCCAGTTATTAGATTTTCCTCTTTAAACATAACCTTCGCTGAAAGAATCCATATTTCATGCTTAAACCTCTTATCTTCGATACATTTCTTTATATCTCCAAAAAGGGCAATTCCTGCTACTTTTGTGCCATGTCCTACATCATCCTGGGGTTTATCTTCCTGAATTTTATTGTCGTAAAGTAAAGGAACGGCTA
Source organism: Nitrospirota bacterium (assembly GCA_013388435.1). Lineage (GTDB taxonomy): Bacteria > Nitrospirota > Thermodesulfovibrionia > Thermodesulfovibrionales > SM23-35 > DYFC01. The sequence continues at coordinate 6,509 of JACAFE010000087.1, forward strand.
TTTCGTCAGCAACTGCTTTTTCTAATAAAGGATGATTTGATAGAATTCCGCTGTCTAATATAGCAATAGCTGTAGCATTTCCAGGTGGAGGGTCCCCAACTTCAATTTTTTCATAAGGAATAGATAACATTTGATATGTTATGTAAGGTTTTGGTGGCCTATCAATTCGACTTATTTCTCTTAATCTTAGTACCTCTTTAAAAATGGCTTTGTTTATTTTAACTCTTAATAAGCAAAGATTTTCTGTGATTAATTTATCTGTTACTTTTCCACCTTTATCCTCAATAAATTTTATAAAACCTGGTTTATTGTTTTCACCTTCTAAAAATTTTTCAAGCCTTTCGTCTTCCATCCTCCAAATCTCAACATCTAAATATGCTTCTTCTTTTTCCTGCAAAGGCTTTTCTTTAAGTTGTTCACCTATCTTTTCTTCTGGTGGAATAGGTTCAAAGGATTTTATTGCATCAAATTCCTTATATTTTTCCGTTTCACCATATTGTTTCAATCTCTTTTTAGCTTCATCCAGATTTTCATCTTCTGCAAGTAAGATCCAATATCCTTTGCCTTCGGGTGAAGGAGAAATAACCTTCACTTTATTTCTTTCCAAAAACTTTATAAATCCCTCTTCATCTACTCGCTGATTTAGATCGATTTTAAAAATGAGATTAGGATCAAAAAATTGTTCAAATTTCTGTTTATCACTATTGAAATCTTCCTTTATCATTCCAAGATTAGAAATTTGAAGTTCTGCAAAATGTTGCCTATCCTCACGTGGTTCTATTCTTCCACCGCCACGCTTTTTTCGTTTAAATTCTCCTTCATAAAATGGAAGTTTAATATGTTCTCTCATATTTAAGTACCCTTTTAGCAGCTATTCTCTTTTGTTGTTTTGATATAGCATTTAAAACATCATTTAAACTCACAGTGTCTTTGCCATTTAATATTGCCATCTTTAGTGCTTCTTGGCAAGTTTGTTCAATATCCGCTCCTGAAAAACCTTCGCTCTTTTCTGAAAGTTTATCAAAGTCAAAATTCTTCTCTTTTTTTAAAACCCTTAGATATTTTTCAAAAATTTTCTTTCTTCTTTCTTTATCTGGAAGGTCAAAATAGATAATTTCATCAAATCTTCTCCATACGCCAACATCAAGTAAATGAGGATGATTTGTAGATGCTATGATTAGACTATTGCCCTCATAGTTTTCAAGCATTAACATAAAATTATTGACTACCCTTTTAATCTCTCCATGTTCAGTAGGGTCGTCTCGTTGTTTACCAATTATATCAAATTCGTCAAACAGGACTACCCATTTACCTTTTTCAATAAAATCAAATATTTTTCTTAAGTTGGATGCGGTTTCTCCTAAAAATGATGATATTACTGATTCAAATCTTACATAAACAAGAGGATAGCTAATAACTGAACTTAATATCTTTGCACTAAGTGTTTTCCCTGTTCCTGAGTGTCCATAAAAGAGTATTTTTTGTTTAGGTTTTAGACCATAAGTAGCTAAAATTTCCTCCATTTGCAATTCTTTTACTATTTGTTTCAATGTTTCTTCTGTTTCTATTGCTAATATCGCATCATTCCAATCCATGAAAAATTTTTTGACATCTAATAATCTAAATCCTTTTTCATTATCTCTGGGGATAGGCGGTAGTTGTGGAGTATAATTTATATTTGAAGCAAATGAATTTTCTGTTAAAATACGCTTTAGTTGTGTAGCTAATAGATGATGTTTCTTCCTTTTCTCCTCATCTATTATTTCCCATGCGATTTTATAAAATGCCTCATTGTTTTTTTCTATAAAGGCTTTAAAAATCTTTACTAATTTTTCAGAATTCATTTTATTTTCACCTTCCATCTATTTTAACATCCCCTCTGCCTGAAAACTAAAATACCCGTTCCTGCTTGTAATTACATGGTCAATAACCTCAATCCCCACTATTTTACCAACTTCCACAAGTCTTTTGGTTATCTCAATATCCTGCTTGCTTGGTGTCGGGTCACCTGAGGGATGATTATGAACAAATATTATTCCTGCTGCCCTATCGCCAATAGCATCTGCAAAGACCTCTCTGGGATGGACAATGCTATGATTTAATGTCCCTATGAATACAGTCCTTTTTTGTATAAGATTTGACGCACCGTCTAATGTAAGACTTAAAAAATATTCCTGTTTTTTGTCTCTCAACTCTTCGGTTAGACGCATAACATCATCAACATTCTTAACCTTTATTCCATCCTTTATTAGAAACCTCTTTGAAAACTCGATAGCTGCCATTATCTGACACGCCTTCGCCAGCCCAACACCATCTATATACTTTAAACTCTCTAAACTTAAGTTATTAAAATCATTATGTGCCAGTTTTAAAATTTCCTTCGCAACTTCAAATACATCCTTCCCTTTTATGCCACTACCAAGTAACACCGCTAAAAGCTCAAGGTTAGAAAGGGCTTTAACCCCTTTTTGCTCCATCTTTTCACGAGGCCTATCAAATTTTGGTATAGATTTTATCTTTTTCATTTAGCTGCCATCCCCTCAAATTAAAATATCCAACACAAAAATCTGATCTTCTGGACAATTCAAGACCCTGTTTTAAGGCTGGGAGGAGGTCGAGGTCTATGTTGTCAAAAATACGTGGCATTAGAAAAGATACCCTTCACATGAATCTCTATCTCCAATACTATTCATAGAGTTAAGTTTAATAACATTATCCTCTTAAAATCAATGTCTTTCGTATCAACCTTAAGGCATCCTGCTAATGGCCATCCTCGTTATATTATTCATCGTGCTCGGGATACTCTACGAGGAAACAGAATTTAGGAATTTCTGTTTAGAACCTGCATTAGAGAAAAGAGGTATTATAAGGAAGCAACTTAATATGATTGATAGTGAGTTTAAAGAAGATTTGCCAGAAATCAAAATAAAGGAATAGGAGTAAGAAATATGCCTAAAAAATCAAGCTATGAAGAATTTGTGAGAAGGGCAATAGATAGCCTAAGGGAAGAGGAGTATAAAGGCATACATAGTTGTGTATTCAGGATTTAATGACGCATTTAGGAGATACTTTAATAGAACCAGAACTTTAAAAGCTTTATGTCCAGTCTCTTTTTAAGGAAATTGAATTAACTAAGGGAATACCCCATTTACTGAAAACCATTTATATTGGCGGAGGGACTCCTTCAAGCCTAACTATTGAGGCATTGCATTCAATCTTCTAAAAACTGAGAAATACTTTCAAAACAGAGCAGAATATAGAGTTTTCTGTTGAAGTAAACCCTGCGACTGTTCATGAGGAAAAGCTTAAAATATTTAGGGAATACGGCGTTAACAGATTGAGTATTGGCGTTCAATCATTCAATAATAGAGAGTTATCATTGTTAGGAAGGATTCACAATTCTAAGGAAGCAATTAAAACAGTTGAACTTATTTATAATTCTGGCAGAAGTTATCTTACTTTGGAAAATGATGTTATTTTAATGTATGAAGAAGCAACAGAATTTCTTCATTCTAAAGGATTTAAAAAATATGAAATATCACTGCTGTCCAAAATAATCTAAATTCATAAACTCTATCCGCATAAAATAAGGCTTTTGGACAAGAAAATAGCGATAAGTTTAAAGGTATATTAGGCAGTATTTATCAAATATTTGGTAAGAAAGAGTTATATCCTTCTCTGTCGGAATGATTTTCAATTGCATTTTTCGGGTTAATCAGTTTTTTTGATTTCATTAATCAGTTCAATAACTTTTTCTTTAATTTCATCCCTTGCACGTCTGAAGTCATTCATTATATACTCTTCATTTCCCGAAGTTCCTACAGGGTCTTTTATAGGCCAGTGTAATCTTTTAATATTAGGGATGAATTTAGGACAAAATGTTTCTGCATAACTGCATAATGTAATTACATAATCCATTTTCAAGAGTAAATCAGCGTCTATTTCTTTTGATTCCTGCCCGGAAATATCTATACCGATTTCTTTCATTACATAAGCTGCTCTATGGTGAACGCCTGCTGCCATGATTCCAGCGCTGTACGCTTCTATGAAACCTCTGCCATATTCTCTTGCGAATCCTTCAGCCATCTGACTTCTGCAAGAATTTGCCGTGCATATAAACATTACTTTTTTCATATTATCCCTGCGTCATGGCTATTATTTATACCCAAGTTTTTTTGTAATCAATATTAAGATAAGTGATATAACAAAAGCTCCGAAAAGGATAAGAAATGAAATTAATGTATTGCTCAATATTGTAGGATCAAACAAAAGAACCAGACCCAGTCCAAGCATCATTAATCCAGAAATTAACTTTAGAACTCTTCCCTGCCATTCGCTTAACTGTCTTTTGCCGAGTGTTATTGTGAAAGTTATAACAATTAAAAATAAAGGGATTACATAAATAATGTTATAAAGTAAAAGATAAGCATAATATGTAAGATTACTAAGGTTGTTTAAAGTTAGTATTCTTGTAAAAACCATTGGAAAGCCGGCTGTGCATAATAATTCATAGGAATTAGCAGCTATTGCAAGTGCAGTAGTGCCTAAAATTATAGATATAAAAGAACTTGATTTAAGAAGTTTTCTCATTTTATCGAAAAGACCTGGTTTAGCACTATCGGGTATTGTTAATGAAATGCCTTTTTTGAAGATAAAAAAATCTTTAATATTAATAATTGCTATTAAAACAGCGATAATGCCTGCAATTATTGTGATAATCTGAACCTGTCCCATAATAAGAAAGAGATTTAGCCATGCAGCCATAAAAAGAAAATATATAAAACCTGAAAAGAATACAAAAATACCGCCTATTATCAGAATTTTCTGTCTGGATCTTGCATGTATAAGAAGTCCTAAAAGTGAAAAAAGTACAAAGAATGCACAGGGATTAAAGCTATCTAATCCAGCTATTATAATTGTTATAACAGGTAAAGAAAGTTTTGATGCATCTACCCTGCCTAACCATGGAATATCAACATTTCTGCTTCTTTCTGTACATTCAACCTCTTTGGTTGTTTCTCCTGTAATTTGTGTTTTTGCTATATTTTCTATTAAAATTTTGCCAGAGGCTATAAGTCCGGGGTCTATACACTTTGCCTCAGAACATTCCTGAATTGCTTTCTCAATATCGTATTCATTATTTTTTGAAAAACCTATAAATGAATGTGTTCCAATGAATGTAACAGGTACACCCGAGGTTTTTAATTTATAAGCTGTGGCAATTTTCTTGAGAAAATCTGCATTTTCTTTGTGATACCATACTTCGAAATCTTTAATTTCAAGGTTAAATTTGTCTTTAATTCTTGCAAAAAAGGTTTTTTCTTCTTTGCAATGAGGACATCCATCTCCCCAGAAAAAATAAATAATTACCTTATTCTTTTCTGGAGTATTAAATTTTTCTAAAACTGGGGAAATTTTTATGCTTTTTTTCTTTTCAGTGGTTTTATCTTGATTATTAAAATCTTTCTGAATATTATTTGGCTGAATAATATTTGCATCTTCGATGCATTCTTTTGATTTTTCTGCATCAGGTGAACAAATGCCTTCATCGGTTGTAGTGATGAAAGCATATGAATATGTGTTGAAAGAAAGAATAAATAGGAAAACGAAAAATAGATATTGCATAAATTTGGATTATTTTCTTAAGAACAAGAGCAAGCATCAACTCCTGATAAAAAGAAGCCTGTTTCATCAGAATAATCAATAGTTACATTTGGAAACCAGAGTACTGCTTCATTTTGTAAAAAAACTTTAAGTCCATCTCTTTCAAGCGTAACATCTCCCTCTACAGCATCCTTGACTATGTCCATAGTCAGAGAGGGGCTTCAACCACCGGGTACAGCCAGAATTCTTATGCCGTGACCTGCAAGATTTTGCTCATTTATAAAATCTTTAAATTTTTTTACAGCTGAATCGGATACATTTAACATTATAAATCTCCTTAATTTTATAAAATTACATATTAAATATTATGTCTATTTATAAGTTTAGAAGTCAATATAATTCCCAAAATAAGATTTTTTCGACAGTATGGTTATTACAACCTACTGACATCTTGAAAAGTAATAATTAAGAAAAGGTGATTTATTTAAGCATGGTAAGATATTAATTGACTTTAGTGGTTTATAATTGATAAATTAAGCTTAAGCTTAATTGAGATATTTTTTATAACCTGTAATATTGCTTATATTATGATGGATATGAGATTTAAAGAAATCTTATTATCAATAATTCTTTTATTTTTTTTACCCGTAATTTGCCAGAAGTCATATGCTACTGTTGGCGGAGATTGCGATGTCTGTCATAATCTCTATCCTGGAATGATGGAGAAGACTTATTCAAAAAAAGCATTCCAGTATGTTCTAAAAAACGAGTTCTGTGTAAACTGCCATTCAAATATAACAAGTGACACTATAAAAATTCTCGGCGGAAATAGAGTTCCTGTGGTTTATAATAGCGTTCCTCCAATAAATTCTTTAGCTGGTGGAAATTTTTATTATGTTGGAAAGGATTTTGGTGACAGGAAGGGGCATAATGTCTATAAAATCGCTTCAAGTGATATGAAATTTAGAAATGAACCCCCGGGCTACAGCAGAAGAAACGACCATTCAAGTATAGGATATAATTTTAGAGAAAATTTAATGTGTGCAGGCTCAAATGGTTGTCATGGGGACAGAAATATTGAAGACCCATTTTTGGCAATTATGGGAACTCATCATGCTATTGATAAACCAATCGATGGAAGCACAACTGCAAAAAGTTATAGATTCTTAAAAAATACATCTAATGAAAAAGGCGTAATAGGTTTAGAAGATAAAGACTGGAATCAAAAGGCAAATTCAAACAAACATAATGAATATTCAAAATCTATAGATGTTGTTTGTATTTCATGCCATGGTTCTTTTCATGATATTGAAAATAAACAGGGTGGCTGGTTCAGACATCCTGTTGGTGTTGCATTGCCTTTTAAGAAAGGATATGAAGATTATAAAATATATAATATTGATGCACCTATTGCTCGTGAAATATTAAGTAACACTTCAAGTTCTGAGATAAATACAGGAAAGGATTCTGTAATGTGTCTTTCATGTCATCTGGCACATGCAGGACCTTATGATTCAGCTTTAAGATGGGATTATGAAAACTTATATGCATCAGAAAACGGAAAAAGCGGTTGTCTAATATGCCATATGGGAAAATGACACGGTTGACACAGTTTATACAGTTTACACGGTTCACACGGTTGATATGGTTCATACGGTTGACATGGTTTGAACAATTTAGTCAACCGGAGAAACAATATAAACCGAGTAAAATAAATAAATCGTGCAGACTGAGTAAACTATTGATCTTATGCTCTATGTTACTTGCTCTATGCTGTTTTTATTCTGAAGTTGATGCACGTGTGAAAGGAAAATGCAGGGATTGCCATTCAATGCATTACAGTAAAGAAGGGTTAGAAGTTACTTATGCATATCAACTTGGGCCTTTTCCATCAATGACAATCGGAGGTTGTCTCGGTTGTCATGGGCAAAATTCTTCTGGTACGGAAAATATTATTTTAAAAGGTAAAATGAGAGTTCCGCAGGTAATTCATCATATGGAAGAAGGGGATCTTGCAGGTGGAAATTATTATTATGTTGCTGATCTATTCAGTAAAGACTATTCAAAAGGTCACAATGTTAAAGGAATATCTTTAATAGAAAAACCTCCAATGAATACACCCCCTGGTTTTATAGAGAGTGTAAATATTCCTGGTGGAACAGGTCCTTCTTCATGGCCATCTTTTAAACAACTGACATGTTCTGGTACTTATGGTTGTCATGGTAACAGGACAATTGAAGATGAATTCGGAGCAATACATGGAGCTCATCATGAGGATGACTCAATCATAGATGGCTCAACAGTTGGTAAAAGCTATAGATTTCTTTATGGAATTGTAGGAAAAGAGCATGAAAAATGGGAGTATCTTGCAACCGAGAATAATCATAATGGTTATAAAGGGGATCAGAGCCATGATTCAATGAATACAATAAGCTATTTGTGCGGGGAATGTCATGGAAAATTTCATCCGAATCCAAATCTTGGCGGTAGCAAAGAAGTAGGTCATGCATATAATTCATTGTGGCGCAGGCATCCATCAGATATATCATTTAGCGGGGTTCACGGCGGATATATAGGTTCTGAATATCAGGGATATGTAAGTTATAATCTTCAATCACCTGTTGCTTATCAGAATCCTTCAGGGACTGAAAATATAGTGGACTCAGATAGCATTATAATGTGTCTATCATGTCATAGAGCTCATGCAAGCCAATATTCTGATATACTTAGATGGGATTATTCAGAAGCTCAGGCAGGAAATCAGGATACAAAAAAAGGATGTCTTGTCTGTCATACCAAGAAAGCAAGATAAATCCAAAAGCACTTCTTTTTTAATTAACCCAAATAATGTAGATAACAAAAATAAATTTATTAAGTTATTGCCGAGAAACAACTCATGACCACCTGAAAAACCTGTTGGGTAAAAATTTTCATGGAAAACCCTGATATTTTTCTAAAAACTTTAAAATGAATTCAGTGTCTATATTTTTCAGATATTCTTTTTAGAAATGCGTATATGTCTTTTACTCTATTCTCTAAAACGTCAAACTATATCATAATCTATTTTTCCCCTCGAATACTTCTTGTATCTTTGTAATATTTTGAGGTATTTTTTGATGGCACTTATTTTATTTTCAATAACTTTTAAACTGCTCAACTTATGCCTCTGTCAATTTATATTTTAATAAGAGATTTTGAAAATCAAAATATTCATTCAAAATTTGAGGTTCGACAATAATCTTAAAAGGTTCGGTTTCGAATATCAATTTTCCTTCTTTAATAATGTTATATTTCAATTCTGGCGATTCTGCCAAGTTTAAAATGACAATATCAATCTTGTCAGTCTTTAAAAGGCGACTTATTTTGTCAAACAGTTCAAACTTTATTTCATAAATTCTTTTTTTGTCTTTAGTATCAAAATAAATGGCAAAATCGTAATCACTCATATATGATTCCTTACAGATTGCTTTAGAGCCGAAAAAATATACTAATTTTATTTCAGAATAGGCTTTAAAAATTGTATTTAATTTTTTTATGTATTTGTTATTCATAATCTTTATATATTTCTAATATTTTTTGAGACCGTATTTGTTTTAACTTTTAAACATTTAATTCAATAAAATCTACTTTTTCTTATAAAAATCAAATAATTTCTGATATTTTGTAAGTTATTTTTGATTTATATTACAGAATATTCTCCCATTTTTACAATAGAACCACAAAAAGCGAATAAGACCGTAAAGTGTAAGCACATGAGGAAAACATCAAAAACCTTAAAAATATAATTACGTGAAGTTTAAAAAGGAATTCAGAGAATGAACAATGCGCGGAGAAATGCACTTTTGTTAATAAATCAATTCACCCCTTTTTATTTCAGATTGTTACATGTTATATTTATTACAAAAAATTAGTGAGGGTTAATTCTATGTTGATAGTCCAAAAATATGGCGGAACTTCTGTTGGAAATATCGAAAGAATAAAAGCTGTGGCTGAACGCGTATCCAATACAAAAAAACAGGGTAATGATGTTGTTGTAATTGTATCTGCCATGTCAGGTGAAACTGACAAATTGATTAGCCTTGCAAATCAAATCTCGACAGAACCAGATGGACGCGAAATGGATCTTTTACTTTCTTCGGGTGAACGCATCAGCGCTGCTCTAACTGCTATTGCAATTTCAGAGCTCGGATTTAGGTCAATGTCTTTTACTGGAAGACAGACAGGTATTATTACAGATGAAGCACATACTAAAGCCAGGATTGAGTATATCTCTGGTGAAAGGATTAAAAAGGCTATAAAAAAGGGAATTATTCCAGTAATCGCAGGGTTTCAGGGTGTTACAGAGACATCTGATGTCACAACATTAGGTCGTGGTGGCTCAGATCTTTCTGCTGTTGCAGTTGCTGCAGCATTAAAGGCTGACTTATGCGAGATTTATACTGATGTTGATGGTGTATATACAACTGACCCGAATATTGTGCCTGATGCAAGGAAATTGGATAAAATATCTTATGATGAGATGCTCGAACTGGCAAGTCTCGGAGCAAAAGTGCTTCAGACAAGGTCTGTAGAATTTGCAAAGAAGTATAATGTTCCTGTTGTTGTAAGATCGAGTTTTAATAATAATCCCGGCACACTTGTTGTTAAGGAGGATAAGGATATGGAAAAGGTTGTTGTTTCTGGTGTAGCCTATGATAAGAATCAGGCAAAAATTACAGCTATAGCTGTACACGACAAACCTGGCGTCGCTGCAATGTTGTTTAAAGCTATCGCAGATGCGAATATAGTTGTTGATATGATAGTGCAAAACATAAGCAGTGATGGAAAATCTACTGATATTTCTTTTACAGTGCCTAAGACTGACAGCAAAAAAGCGTTAAAGATTACCGAAGAGATTGTTTCTGAAATAGGCGCAAAGGAAGTTAAACTAAGAGAAGACATCGCGAAAATATCGATTGTCGGAGTAGGTATGAGAACTCATTCAGGAGTTGCAGCTACTATGTTTGGAACGCTCGCAAAACATAATATAAACATAATGATGATTAGCACATCTGAAATCAAAATTTCCTGTATTATTGATGTGAAATATACAGAGCTTGCGGTAAGGATATTACACGATGCATTTGGGTTGAGCAGGAATGTAAAAACAAAATCAAAAAAGAAGCTTTAAAGTGAGAAAAATAGAAATATATGATACAACTTTGAGGGATGGTGCGCAGACAGAAGGCATTGCTTTTTCTGTTGATGACAAACTTCGTATTACTGAAAAATTGGATGAACTTGGGGTTCATTATGTAGAAGGTGGATGGCCTGGTGCAAATCCAAAGGATCTTGAATATTTCAGAAAAGCAAAAAAGCTGAAACTCAAGTCAGTCAGGGTAACAGCATTCGGAAGCACACACAGACCCAAGCATAAGCCTTCTGACGACTCGATATTCAAATCCCTTATAGAATCAGAAGCACGTATAATAACAATATTTGGCAAGACATGGGATTTTCATGTTAAAGAAGCCTTGAAAATCAGTCTTGAAGAAAATCTTGAGATAATTTATAACTCGGTTGCTTTTTTGAAAAAATATGCGGAAAAGGTATTCTTCGATGCTGAACATTTTTTTGATGGTTATAAAGATAATCCCGAATATGCACTTAAGTGTTTGAAGGCAGCTCAGGAAGCAGGTGCAGACTGTATAATTCCCTGTGATACAAACGGTGGCACTTTGCCCTCTGATATAAAAAGAATTTTCCTTGAGGTAAGTCCCCAAATATACGTTCCTTTAGGAATACATGCTCATAATGATTCAGAATGCGCTGTTGCAAATTCAGTTGTTGCGGTTGAGCAGGGAGCATCACAGGTGCAGGGTACAATTAATGGTCTCGGTGAAAGATGCGGTAATGCAAATTTATGTTCTGTAATCCCGAATCTTCAGTTAAAAGCAGGCTTTGACTGTATTAAACTTGAACAATTAAGGAAGCTAAGAGAAGTAGCCCGTTTTGTTAATGAAATCGCAAATATCAGACATTTTGCAAGACAGCCTTTTGTAGGAGATAGTGCTTTTGCGCATAAAGCCGGAATTCATGTAAGCGCAATCAGAAAACGTCCAGAGACTTATGAGCATATTAACCCTGAGCTTGTCGGGAATTTGCAGAGAGTCTTAATTTCAGACCTCGCAGGTAAAAGCAATGTTCTCAGAAAAGCAGAGGAATTTGGCATCAATCTTTCACCTGATTCACCTCAATTGCAGGATATTGTTACGACACTTAAAAATCTTGAAAATGAAGGATTTCAATTTGAAGCTGCGGAAGCATCATTTGAACTTCTTATGAAAAAAGCCTTAGGACTTCATAAAAGATTTTTTGACCTTATTGGCTTCAGGGTTATTATCGAAAAAAGAAAGGAAAACGAAGAGGCGATTAGTGAAGCAACGATTATGGTAAAAGTAGGAGGAAGGATAGAGCATACTGCTGCTGATGGAAAAGGGCCTGTAAATGCGATTGACAATGCTTTGAGAAAGGCTCTCGATAAATTCTATCCAGAACTCAAAAGTGTTAAATTGCATGACTATAAAGTACGTGTAATTACTGCAGGAAAGGGCACATCTGCGAAAGTCAGAGTTTTAATTGAATCAGGCGATGAAGAAGAACGCTGGAGTACAATAGGTGTCTCAGAAAACATAATAGAAGCATCATATCAGGCTCTCGTTGACAGTATTGAATATAAATTATTAAAAGAACAATAGCGTTATAGAAGAATATATATTCTTATTGTATTTTTATATAAATATCTCACAATAAAAGCATTAGATGACATAAAAAAAACTTTAAAAGATTTTAATAGCAAAGAAAGTAGAATTGTCATAACTTACGGGTAGTTTAGTTGTAATCTCTGGATGGCAGTTGCTTTTCCTGTTTCTTCATTAATTTCTAAAATTACTGCCGAAAATGTACAATTTCCCTTTGCAACTTCAAATCGCATAGGCATATTTGTTAGAAATCTTTGTATGATTTGCTCTATTTCTATGCCGATTATAGAATGAGTCGGACCTGTCATCCCAACATCAGTAATATAAGCAGTTCCACCTGGAAGTATTTTTTCGTCAGAAGTTTGAACATGTGTGTGCGTTCCTATAACTGCGCTTACATTGCCATCAACATAATAACCAAATGCAATCTTTTCAGAGGTGGCTTCAGCGTGGAAATCTACTATGATAATATTGGTTTGCTCTTTTAGCTTTTCTATTTCTTCTTTACCTTTTCTGAAAGGGCAGTCTATGTTTGACATAAACACTCTGCCTGAGAGGTTAAGCACACCAATTTTTTTGCCATTGCTGATTTGTGTGATGACACTGCCATAACCAGGAACACCGGGTGGATAATTTGCTGGTCTTATTATTCTATCAATTTTTGATATTTGTGGAATAAATTCTTTTTTATCCCAGACATGATTGCCAGTAGTAATAACATGAATCCCGATATTAAACAAATCATTTGCAATTTTTTCAGTTATCCCGAAACCACCTGCTGCGTTTTCGCCATTTGCAATGACAAAATCTATCTTAAATTTATCTATTATTGAAGGCAGTAATGCTTTTACAGCATTTCTGCCTCCTTTTCCAACTATATCTCCGATAAAAATTATTCTCATTTATTTAGCATATTCGATATAGCGGGATTCTCTAATAACAGTGACTTTAATTTGTCCGGGATATGTCAGTTCTGATTCTATTTTTTTTGCAAGTTCTCTCGATATCATAGCAGATATTTCATCAGTTACATCTTCAGGTTTAACAATAATCCTTATTTCTCTACCAGCCTGAATTGCATAGCATTTGTCAACGCCTTTATATGACAGAGCCATTTGTTCAAGTTTTTCAAGACGTTTAAGGTAATTTTCTATGCTTTCTTTTCTCACACCCGGACGTGCAGCTGAAAGAGCGTCAGCAGCAGCGATTAATGCTGCTTCAACAGTCAGGGGTTCGCCTTCGCCATGATGAACAAGTATCGCATTTATTACTTTAGGATTCTCTCCATATTTTTTTGCGAGGTTCATTCCTATCTCCTGATGTGAGCCTTCGATTTCATGATCAACCGCTTTCCCGATATCATGTAATATTCCTGCTCTTTTTGCGAGTTTAACATCGACTTTTAATTCACTTGCCATCATTCCTGCAAGATATGCCACTTCTCTTGAATGCTGAAGTACATTCTGTCCGTAAGATGTTCTGTATTTTAATCTGCCGATTAACTTTACAAGTTCAGGATGTATGCCTGAAAGTCCAAAATCGAAGACAGCTTTTTCACCTTCTTCTCTAATGTGAGCTTCGACTTCTTTTTTAACTTTCTCTACTATTTCTTCGATTCGGGTAGGATGTATTCTTCCATCTGTAATCAATCTTTCAAGGGAAAGACGCGCTATTTCGCGTCTGACAGGATCGAAAGCTGAAAGAGTAACTGTCTCAGGGGTGTCATCTACAATTAGATCAACTCCTGTTGCAGCCTCAAGTGCCCTGATATTTCTGCCTTCTCTCCCGATAATTCTTCCTTTCATTTCATCATTGGGAAGGCTTACAGATGTTACGGTTGAATCGCTGACATAATCACTTGCGTATCTCTGAATTGAAAACCCTATAATTTCTTTTGCTTTTTTCTCGGCATTTTCTCTTGCTTCATCCTCAATTTTTTTGGCAAGCCTTGCGGCTTCAAATTTGGAATCTTCTTCTACTTTCTTCAGGAGTTCCTGTTTTGCTTCTTCAGAACTTAACCCTGATAATTTCTCGAGGAGTTCGGTTTGATCCTTAAGTAATTTAGTTACTGTATTTTCTTTTTCCTGAATTCCACGTTCTCTTAAATTAAATTCTCTTTCTCTTTTAGAAAGTTCTTGTTCTCTTTTTTCGATTTGTTCATATTTTTTATCAAGTATTTCTTCTTTTTGTCTGAGCCTCTTATCAAGATGATTGAGTTCTGAGCGTCTTTCTCTTATTTCTTTTTCAGCTTCTGCTTTTAACTGATAGACAATGTCTTTTGCTTCAACGTGTGCTTCTTTTCTGATACTTTCTGCTTCTTTTTGAGCTTCTTCAATTATTTTTGCCCTTTGTTTTTCAATTTCGAGTTTTTGATTTTTTATTTTAGACTGCAAAATGAAAAACAATACAAGTCCTGATATAAGACCTGCAACTATTCCGATTAGAATAAAAATAATATTTGAACCGAGCATCTATAATTAAACCCCCTTCCTCAGAATTTCCCCATAAGATGAGGGATTGAAATTTGAAGCATTACACTCCATCTTGTTTTTTTAATTTAGGGGCCGGGGTATGACTTTAGTAGATCATAGAGGAGGAGAGAAAGACGGTGTTTTAAACAAAAATTTCCATTTTTTCTCTATTTTATAAAAGAATTCTTTATTTCTCCTCAATAAATTTGTCATAACAACCAGCCTGTTAAGTATTCCCACCCTGCCGTGTAAAGCGAAATTAGATCCCATTTTTGTTATAAGTGGGTGCCCTGAAAGGACCCGCAGGCTTCCCAGTATTAAACAGGGCATGCACAAAAGGCCTTTACACAGGCTCCCAAAAGATCTAATTTGCCGGATCAACATGTTCGCCTTATCACCAACAGGGCAGGTAAATTGTTGCCCTGAAATGTATTCCTCCTGAATTAGTTATTTACTATTAGAATTAGAATATACTAAAAAAGCATTTTTAGGCAAGAAGAAAATTTTAAAATTAAATGATATTAAGTTAGTTTTTTGAAGCAGTTTTCGGAATAATATAAGTGCAGGAAGGATGACCATCAATAATGCATTCCTGACGTGTTAAATCCTTACTGATAAGTTCTTTAAACATCTGTAAATCGTGTTTGCAAACTTCTTTATATATTGAAGCAAGTTTATATATGGGGCAATTATATAATTTCAGAGTATAATGATTATTGGAATCATTTAATTCTGCAAAATATCCTTCATTTTCAAGAATATCCCTCATTGCTAATACTCTTTCCGGAAGATTCTTCTTGTCGCCTATGATTTCTTTTACTTCTTTAATTATCCTGTTTTTCCGCCATTTGAATATCTCGTCTATTTTTTCTCTACCTTCATTTTTTTCAATATCATGGAAGAGGTTCAGAATAAGTTTATCGTATTCTTTAGGGAAAAGGTCGTTTGCTTTTTCTGATAATTTATAAAGGAATGCGGGTCTTCCTATTCCCTGTCTTTTTGTTATATATTCAATCAATCCGCGCCTTTCCAGTGAAAGAAGGTGCTGTCTTATGCCCATTGAAGTGATATTCAATTCTTTGCTGAGTTCTTCGATAGCAAGAGGGCCTCTTTTTTTAAGAAGAAGAATTATTTTTTCGCGTGTTGGATTTTCATTTAATACTGCCCACATGTTTTTTTATAACATAAATTTTATAGTTTTGTAAATAATATTAATAAAATATTTCATATTATCTTTTGCTTACTTAATATCTGTCTGTTCAACAATTTCAATCCTGTTTCTACCTTTGTTTTTTGCTTTATATAAGGCAATATCAGAAGCGTCAATAAGTTTCTCGGCGCTATTAATTTTGAGTTCAGGAATCGTTGCAATTCCTATGCTTGCTGTTATCTGTTTATTGATACCAGTGTATTTGAATTCGGAAATTGACCTTAAAATTCTTGAGGCAACAATAAAAGCATCTTCTTTTTTAGTGCCGGGAAGAAGGGCTACAAATTCTTCACCTCCCCATCTTGCAATAGTATCAACTTTTCTGAGGCAGTTTTTTATGTTCTGGGCAATCTCTTTTAATACTATATCACCTGCGCTATGACCAAAATTATCATTTATATCTTTAAAGTGGTCAATATCAACCATCAGACAGGACAAAGGAGAATTATATCTTAAAGTTCTTGCAAATTCTTTTTGAATGATAAGGCTAAAGTGTCGTCTATTGTATATTTCTGTTAAAGGGTCTGTTATCGCAAGAATTTCTACTTTTGATAATACTTCTTCGAGCTGGCGGTTTTTTTCTTTAAGTTCATCTCTTAAATATTTTGTTCTTAATGAAGCGTATATTCTTGCATTGAGTTCTATTTCATTATAAGGTTTTGGTAAATAGTCATCAGCCCCAGCTTCGAGACCATCGACTCTTTCCATAACTGAGCCTTTGACAGTAAGCATAATAATCGGGATACTTCTCGTGTCTTTATTCAATCTTAACCACCTGCAGACTTCACTACCGTCCATGTCAGGTAAAATTCTGTCAAGTAAAATAAGTTCTATATTTTCGGTTTTGGCGATTTTTAAAGCTGATTTGCCATTTTCAGCTAATATTACATCATAACCACTTGCTTCAAGATATTCTCTTGTTTTTTGTGCCTGAATTTTATCATCTTCAACAAGAAGTATTGATGCTTTTGCCATTTTATCCCTTTAAAAACATAGATATTATGTATAACATGTCTGGTATAAAAGATATACTATTTTATATATTTTATCAATCTTAATTTATTCTATTGCTTAATTAATCCTGCGTCCGCATTATTTCAATTGCATTTTTTGGCTAATATTAAAGAGGTTTAATTTAGATTATTTTAGATATTTAAATGTGAGGTTACGATTTAAGTGTCAGTTTACTCTGAAATAATAACTCTGTTGCGGCCCTGTTTTTTTGCTTCATACATAGCAGTATCAGCTTTGTGTATCAATTTTTCAGCATTATTAATAGATTCATCAGGTATGCTTGCAATTCCTATACTTACTGTGACAGGTCTGTTAATACCTTCGAATTTATTCTCGGAAATGGTTTTTAGAATTCTATTTGCAGCGATTAAAGTATCTTCTTTTGTTGTCCTCGGTAAAATAGCTATGAATTCCTCGCCGCCCCAGCGCGCAACCACATCTACTTTGCGAAGATTATTTTTTATTATTGAAGCAATTTCTTTTAAAACTGTATCTCCAGTTTTATGCCCAAAATCGTCATTAACACTTTTAAAGTGGTCAACGTCTATCATCATACATGAAGCTGGAGTTTTATAACGCAAAGTATTTTCGAATTCTTTTTCAATAACAGATTCAAAATACCTTCTGTTATAAATTTGAGTCAGAGAATCTGTTATAGCAAGAATCTCAAGTTTTGTGAGTAAATCTTCAAGTTGTCTGTTTTTTTCACGCAGTTCGTCCTGTAATGATTTTGTACGAAGACATGCATATATGCGGGCGTTCAATTCAGGTTCATTAAATGGTTTTGTGAGATGGTCGTCAGCTCCTGCAGTAAGACTTGCAACTTTATCAGATGTAGAACCTTTTGCAGTGAGCATAATTATAGGGATTCCCCTTGTGTCTTGATTTAATTTAAGCCAACGGCATACCTCATTGCCACTCATATCAGGCAAAATAAGATCAAGAACAACCAAATCAATATCCTGGGTCTTTACTGTTTTTATGGCAGATTTTCCATCTTCAACCCAGGTGACTGCATAACCACATGATTCAAGATATTGCTTTGTTGTTAACCCCTGAACTTTATCGTCTTCTACAAGTAATATTTTGGGTTCGGGCATGATTACCTCAAAAAGAATTCATATTTAAAGTATTCAAGAAAATATAAGCAATAATAAAGTTGTTCATTTAATATGAATTTGAGTTATAAGTAACGTATTATAACAAAATAAAATTAATTTGTTTAACTAAAATGCAGATAACAAAATAATTTATTTTTGTTATCTGCATTTTTTAGGTTAAGATAATAAGGGATTTATAATGATGAATTTTAAAAAATTGTCTTTGTCAAAAAAGCTTTATCAATTAATCATTCATAGACTGGACGGGAATCAAATCAATTCCAGTTCGTATAGGACATATATTTATTCTTTAATCCAGAAGGGTATTGGCGGATTTATACTTTTTGGAGGGCAAAAAGATAATATAAGAAATTTTATTTTGGAGCTTCAGTCATATTCTGAAATCCCCTTGTTTATCGCATCAGATATTGAAAGGGGTGTTGGCCAACAGGTTTTAGGCTGTACCAATTTTCCATGCCAGATGGCTATAGCCGCTGCTATTAATACAAATTCAAAAGAAGATAGTTTGTTATTAGAAAGCATGCTTAAGGCAATTGCAACTGAAGCTCATTATATAGGTCTAAACATGCCTCTGATTCCAGTGCTTGATATTAATCTCAATCCTGATAACCCGATAATATGCACAAGAGCATTCTCTGATAACCCTGAAAAAGTATCATGGTTTGGCAATAAATATATAAAAATATTAGAAGAAAATGGCTTGATAAGCTGTGCCAAACATTTTCCCGGGCACGGAGACACATCCGAAGATTCTCACCTGAATCTTCCGGTTATAAAAAAATCCATGAACGAACTTATGAATATAGAACTTAAACCTTTCAAGGAAGCTATCAAACAGGGTGTAAGCAGCATAATGATTGGGCATCTTTTATTGCCTGAAATTGACAATATGCCCGCAAGCTTATCATATAATGTAACAACAAATTTGTTACGCAATAAAATGGATTTTAATGGACTTGTTTTATCAGATGCACTTAATATGAATGCTTTAAAGGATATTGAAAATATATCTGCTTTATGTGTCAGAGCAGGTGCGGATATACTTCTTCACCCTGATGACCCGGATATTACCGTGAAGGAACTTTTATCTGCTATTGAGTTGAAAATAATATCTGAACAGCTTATAGACAAAGCGGTAAATAGAATTTTAAATGCAAAACAAAAAATGAAAAGGATTATAAAAAATGTAATTGATTATAAATTTCATAAAGAATTATCATTTCAAATTGCAGAAAAGTCGATCACATTTGTTAAAAACACAAAGGGCATAATACCAATTGAAGAAAATGAAAATATATCTATTATACTCGCAGGAGATGAAGAATATTTTAATGATTGCCATTTTAAAAACGCTTTTAGCAAAGTTTATACATTAAAAGATATAAAAGACATAATTATAAAGAACACAGAAAAAATTATTGTTACCATATTTACGAGTGTATCCGCATGGAAAGGCAGTTCGGGTATTGCAGATATTGAGAAAGATTACATAAGAAGATTAATCATGAAATCTTCATGTTCAATAATAATTTCTTTTGGAAGTCCATATGTTTTAAGACATTTTACAGATGCAGATATACTGATTGCTGCTTATGAACCATCGCTTCAGGCTCAAATATCAGTTTTAAACTGCCTCTCAGGTAAAACAAAATTTACAGGAACACTGCCTGTTACATTATTCTGAATTTTAATGAAAATTAGACTTGATATTATTAAAAATGAAGGAGATAAAAGCAAATACGCTATTGTATTGGTTCATGGACTCGGTATGGATAAGAATATATGGTTCGATCCGTCAAAATCGAGAATTCTCGGCGGCATGTTTCCACTAAAAATTCTTCTTAAAAAATATCCGTCATTTAAGACTATTTTCCATGATTTAAAAAAATATAATTATCCTTTAATAACATGGAGTCAAAGAAATCCTGCCGGAGAAATTGACAAAGTCGTGAAAGAATTGAATGAAATTATGTCTATTGCCTCTAATATGACAGAAAAAGGAATAATTATTATTTGTCACAGCAGGGGAGGGCTAATTGCAAGAAAATATCTTATGAATTCTGTTGCACCTGTCAAAGCATTGATAACAATTTCAACTCCTCACAAAGGAAGTTCATTAGCAAGGGTTTCAAAATATCTTTCGCCAGTTGTTTCTTTATTTTTACAATTTATTCCTGAAGGAAGAAGAAACTCTACAAAAAGTGCGGTTGGAAAAATTATGCAATTTTTAGGAAGCAAAGCTTTAAAGGAGTTGCTCCCGGATTCAAAATTTTTTCAATCCCTGAAGGATTTTCCGGTCGGGGGAGTAAATTATTTTTCAATAGGGGGCTCAACACCAACATTATTTAAATTATCCAGGATATCATTTCCTGATATTTTAGAGAAAATAATTCCTGCAGGGTTATGCCCCGATGAATTCAGGATAGATAAAGGCGATGGACTTGTTACAGTTGAAAGCTCAAAATTGTTATGGGCACAGGCGCATGTTAATTTCCCTTGTAATCATGTGAGCATTTTGTTCGATAAACAGGTCAGGAATTATATTATGAAAATAATAAAAGAAATGTGAATATTTTGTAACAAAAGAAGGATAAGCAGTTTAACTTACCCTTCTTTTGTTAATAGTGTCAATATTAAAAACTAAAACTCATGCCAGCTGAAAATTGGACTGGTGGCATCGGGTAATCTTTAAGGGTTTCAAAATTTCTATCAAATATATTTTTACCGACAATAAAAATTTCTGCAGGAATTTTCCAGATATTCAATTTTTGAGCAATTTTTCCATCAAGAAAGAAATAGCAACCCGGGTCTCCTTTTTCTACTTTATAACGGTGTACGTAACTTCCTTCAAGAGAAATAGTATTTCCCCTGAAAGGATGAAGGGAAATATTTCCTTTAATCTGATGGCGGGTGCTGAAACGTAATTTTTTATCAAGATTTCTATCTTGAGGGTCCATAAAAGTATAACTTAGACCAATGTCAATTAAATCAAAATGTAAATTGCTTTCTGTTTCAAATCCAATGACACGGGTTTTTGAAATATTTACAGGAGACCATTTAAAAGGACTTGTTTCCTGCCATTGTATAAGGTCTTTTGATTGTTTCAGAAAGCCAACTGCTCTTATATTGGCAAAGCTACCAAAAAATTTTTGAATATTTACTTCATATTCTGTTGATTTCTCTGACTTTAAATCTGGATTGCCCTCTGCCCATCCGGTATCAGGCCAATAGAGCGCGTTCATTTCAGGAACACGGAAGCCCTGTCCTGCTGAAAAGGAAATATTTGTCTGGTAAGGCAATTTTATTAATAGAGAAGCTTTCGGGCTGAATCTATCCTCTGATGAAATAGAATCATATCTTAGCCCGAGGGTCAATATCAAATATTTCTTCAAAAAAGTTTCGTTTTGCAGAAATATTCCTTTTCTTGTCCTGCTATGTCTTCCTATTGAATCATTCTCGTTTAGATTATTAGTGCTGTCAATATCCTCTTCAAGAATTTCGATTCCACCAGTAAAAAGATTGGCTGATCCGATATACATACTATGCTGAAGGTCAAATCCGAGAACATGATTTTTATGAATATTATCTTCAAGTCCGGGATTCATATAATCAATTGTTGAGTTATGACTATAAATTTTCATGACAGAGTCTTTATATTTGATATTTATCCCTGCAAGAAAATTCTTATCTTTTTCATTTGCTTTTGGTGTAAGCCATGACAATGAACCCGGAACACCTGCATCTCTGAAATTATAATCAAAGGAAATGTCAGCCCTGATATCTTTTGAAATATCGTAGGCTATCTTAATACTTGCAGATTCTGAATCATATTCGCTGTTTTCTCTAAATCCTGCTGATGTATTTTTGGATAAAGAAAGATAAAAACCAGCTTTATTAATACGCTGTGATGTGTTGAAGTTTAATTCTTTTGTGACAAATCTTCCATAAGATGCAGAAAAGCTTGTTTTTGCCTGCTCAGGTATCCGGGTAATAATATTTATTACTCCGCCCATAGCATCTGCGCCATATAACGCTGATGAAGCACCCCGCAATATTTCTATTCTCTCAATATTTTCAATCGGAATAGAAAGAGCATTTATGTCAACCTGTCCATCACCCGGCTTATTAAGTCTTTTACCATCAATAAGTACGAGTACCTGTGCTGATGTTGAAGCTCTTAGACTAATACTTGCTGAGGAGCCTTTATTGCCATATTCAAAAAGATGCAGTCCAGTAACATTTTTTAAAATTTCAGAAATGTTAGTATAACTGCCATTTTCAATTTGCTTTTTTGTTATAACAGTAATGTCATTGGGAATATCATATAGTGGTTCTTCAATTTTTGTTGCAGTAACTACAATTTCTTCCAGTGAAATGTTTTTCTCTTCTCCAAATACTGAAATAACAAATGTGAAGTAAGAAGTGAAAACCAGCAAAACAAAAATAATTATTTTTAAAAACTGACGACTCATAACTGATGAATGATAATTTTCTTTCATTTTTCCTCCCGCGAGAAATATTCAAGATAAAACGGTTTAATAACCGCTGTTTCTTTTTATCTGAACAGGTTTTCCGGCTCAGGGCAATTTTAACTTCCTACTTACCCACCTTCCCATCCTTTGACATGTTAAGGACAGTGGTCTTCTTTTAGTTCGTAGTTTGGAGATTTATGTCCATTATTTTTTTATCTCTAATAGCAATGAACCATGAACTAAAAAGGGCTTTCGTTCCCTTCACGGCTGCGGGGCAGCGGAGGATTGTTACCTCACTTCCCTGACTTTCAGATAATGTAAATATTAAAACTCACATTCAATAATCATGGATTTAAAAATGCTATCACCTCCTCTCAAAAATTAATGCTTCCATAAGTATTTTTCTTGCTACTTCGTGCCTCACCTATGATAAAAATTATTAATATTCAATCCACTCAACACATCTCTCCTTTCTTTTGCCTTTCTTCTTCAGAGACCAGAAAAACATAAGGTTTAGAAGATATTGGGTTTTCTCTTACTACTACAATTGTTTTATAAACCTCTTCTATAATCTGATAAGTTAATACTTCAGAAGGAGAACCGCATTTATGTAAAGTTCCATTATTGAGTAGAATTAGTCTATTACAATACTGACTTGCTAAATTAAGTTCATGAAGGACTATAATAACCGTAAGCCCATTTTTATTCAGCCTTTTAATAAGATCCAGTATTTTTACTTGATGAGCTATATCTAAATGACTGGTAGGTTCATCCAATAAAAGTAATTCTGGTTCTTGCGCAAGGCTTCGGGCAATAACCACAAGCTGTTTTTCACCTGCGCTTAAATCTCCAAAAAATCTTTCCTTGAGATTATAAGTACCGGTCAAATCCATTGCTCTATGCGCAATTTCTTCATCAAGTTTAGTTTCCAAAAATTGCAATCTTCTGCGATGAGGAATTCTTCCTAAAAGAACAAATTCCTCAACAGTCATAACATTTGCCGTTGAAATTTGGGAAACAACTGCTATTTTTTTTGCCAGCTCTTTAAAATTAAACTTTTCTATATTCTTTTTTTCAAAAAGAATTTTACCTTTTTCTGGTTTGATAACACGGGTAATTGCTCTTAAAAGAGTTGTTTTCCCTGAGCCGTTTGGACCGATTATTCCAATAAGTTCTCCCTTTTCAACTTTAATGTTTATATCTTTCAAAAGAAATTTTGAATTATATCCGCATGTCAAGTTTATTAATTCAAGCATAATTAAAAATACCCTTGCACTGGAGTGCCAGAGCACTGTGCAGTAGTTAAAGAGATTTGTAGATTTTTTAAAATAAATTGGAGATCTTGAAATCTTTCATGCTCTCTTTGATAAAGCATAAACAAAAAGACAACCTCCTAATATGCCTGTAATTACTCCAACTGGCAATTCTATTGGAGAAATAATGGTTCTTGCTAATGTGTCACAGATGATTAAGAAACTTGCTCCAGAAAGGAACGAGCAAATTAAAAGAATTCGGTGATCGCTTCCTGCAAATATTCGTAAAAAATGTGGAACCACCAATCCTACAAAACCAATTATTCCAGCTACTGATACACTGCAGCCTGTAAGCAATGAAGCAAGAACAAATAAAATCTTTTTGGTTCTTTCTACATTTACACCTAAATGTAATGCTTCTTCTTCTCCCAAAGATAAAGCATTAAGCTGTATAGAAAATTTATAAGAGATAAACAATCCCGAGATTGATATTAAAGCTGCTAATTTTATAAGGAGCCAGTTTGTCTCTTCTAACGAGCCCATTATCCAGAAGATAATTCCATGAATATCCTCTGTGCGAGATATAGCCATGATAAACATAATTAAAGATGAAGAGATAAAACTTATCATTACACCTGTTAAAAGAAGTCCTTGAATTTTTAATATGCCTTTTCTGATGCTTAAAGAATATACAAGCAAAATAACTAAAATAGCACCCAAAAATCCAGAAATTGGCAGGGTAGAAATCCCTAATGTTTGGTATAGATGAAATATGATATTTAAACATACTCCTAATGCAGCCCCACCAGAAATGCCGAGTGTGTAAGGCTCAACTAAAGGATTACGAAACATTCCTTGAAGAATTACTCCTGATAAACTCAATGCACCGCCTACAGCAAAACCCAAAATAATGCGGGGCAGACGAATGTCAAAGAGGATACTATATTCGGTAGTGCCTTTGCCCTCTAAAATTAAAGGAATGATTTGATTAACAGGTATTCCGGCAGAACCAACAGACAAAGAAAAGATACTTATTCCTGAAAGAATAC
This sequence comes from Nitrospirota bacterium, assembly GCA_013388435.1. Taxonomy (GTDB): domain Bacteria; phylum Nitrospirota; class Thermodesulfovibrionia; order Thermodesulfovibrionales; family SM23-35; genus DYFC01. Next base: position 31,443 of record JACAFE010000087.1, read on the forward strand.
CTCCCAAAACCGATACCCAAATTAGCCAGTAGATTAATTTATTTCTCATATGTGTGTGGATGTAAAATATTAACCATTTCTTTTAGAGTATCAACAAAACTTACAGGAGTAGGGCTACAGAATCTATCAGAATCAACAATATAGATTCTATTGTTTCTTACCGCACTTATAGTCTTATATTTCTGCCAGATTTTCTTTTCTTCTTTGCCAACAATACCCATTGTAGTAATAATAATTACATCCGGATTTTGTTTAAGCACCTCTTCACGGCTGTAAAGACCTGTCTTTGAATCAACAACAATATTTATTCCGCCAGCAGATTCAATCAAATCATTTACAAAGGAATCTTCCGGCGCTACCCATAAAGGTTTAGCTCCTACCTGAACAAGCACCTTAGGCTTTGGCAATTCCTTAACCTTTTGTTTAAGAGAGGATACAGTTTTTTTTGCTCGGTAAACAATTTCCTCTGCTTTTTTTTCTCTGCCCACAATTTTGCCTAATTCTAAAAACTGCTCACAAATTTCACGGAAATTTTTTGCTGAAGGAAAAGTAATCACTTTTATTCCCAGATTTTTCAACTTTTCTTTTGCCTTTGGATTTGTTAAGGAAGTTGCAAGGACTAAATCAGGCTGAAGGCTAATTACCTTTTCTATGTTCACTTCTATTATTGTGCCTACTTTTTGTGCCTGAATAGGCTTTTTACAGTAAGTAGTGACCCCGATAATCCTGTTTTCAATTCCTAATAAATAAAGTTCTTCAGTTATAGAAGGCGCTAATGAAATTATTCTTTGGGGATAAGTCTGAGACAGGACTTCATGTTGATAGAGCAAAAGTCCAATGGAAATTATAAGGAAAATATAAAAGACTTTTACAAAAATATTAGAAAAAATTACTTTCATCTTCCACCCTCGTGAAATTCTTTTTCTGGTTTAGGGTTCCGGGTTAAATTAGGAACTTTTAACCAAAATATGATTCTAAGAAATCTGGATAGGTCTTCCGGCTTAGGGCGGTTTATCAGTTTCCTACTTGCCCACCTTCCCGTCCTTTGACAAACTCAGGACAGTGGCTTTAATTAGTCTCAATCATTGGTCATTAGTAATTGACTAAATGACTCTTATCGGGCTTTCGTTCCCTTCACGGCTGCGGGGCAGCGGGAGAATTGCTAAAAAGCTCACTCCTCTTCCCTGACTTCCGAATATTTTATAACATATAGTATAAGTAATTTTCAATCGCTGGAAAAAACTACGGAATTATTTGGGTTTGTCTGTTGATGTTAGTTTATCCATGATTTTGGCTTCATATTCTGGGAAATCTTCAAATGTTAGCGGCTTTTTACGGTTAAGATTGACTTTTAAGAGTTTGAAATTGAGTTCTCTTATTTTCTTCAAACGTTCTTTATCATCATCAATCGTATTGATTAAAGCACACATGTTCATAATTTCTTTTCTTTCTTCAAGTTCAGGAGGAATACAACCAGCATTTTTTAAAAATTTATATGCAATTCTTAAATCTTCAGGAATCCATGTATCATCTTCAATCTCGATAGGTTTTCCCATATTTTCAAGATTGTCAAATTCACCATTTGCCATTGCTTCAATGATTCGTCTTTCGGCTATTTTCCAGAATATTTCCATAATAATTACATTATACAAAAAACATAGTATTTAAAAAATACCTCTAATGAACCCGAATGATATTTAGAATTAAACTTGTTATTACAGTATTAATGCGATAAAGTATAAATATGGGCAATGATTTACTTTATAAACTTCAAAGTCAGATTGAAATTGTCATAAAGGGTAAGAGTAATGTTATAAAAAAGGCTTTTATAACATTATTATCAAAAGGGCATTTGCTTATTGAAGATATTCCGGGTGTTGGAAAAACAACTCTTGCTTATACAATCGCAAAATCAATAAATTGTTCATTTCAGAGGATACAATTCACGAGTGACTTGCTTCCTACGGATATAATCGGAGTGAATATTTATAATCAAGAAACAAGAGAATTTGAATTTAGAAAAGGACCCATTTTCTCAAACATTGTACTTGCTGATGAAATTAACAGAACAAATCCCAAGACACAATCAGCTTTACTTGAAGCAATGAATGAAAGAAGGGTATCGATTGAGAGAAAGACTTATTTATTACCAGAACCTTTTATGGTAATAGCTACACAGAATCCTATCGAATATCATGGAACATTTCCATTACCCGAAAGCCAGCTTGACCGTTTTATGATGCATATAAAAATTGGATATCCGGATGAAGAATACGAAAAACAAATTTTATTACAGCCGTCGCCAATTGAGATTGCTGATAAAATAAAGCCGATTATTACCTCGGCGGATATTATCAGAATGCAAAATGAAATTGACAATGTAACGGTTGAAGAAAGCCTTCTTGATTACATTATGTCAATTATTACTGAAACAAGAAAAGATGATAGGATAAGACTCGGGGTTAGTCCGAGAGGAGGCCAATTCCTGTTGCGTTCCTCGAAGGCATCTGCATATTTTGACGGAAGAAATTATGTTTTGCCTGGTGATATAAAGGAACTTGCTCCATTGGTTTTTGGACACAGAATTATACTGAAGACAAAATCTTATATTTCTGATGCTGAAAAAGTAATAGAAGATATACTTGATAAAATCCCTGTTCCCTTATGAAACTTACAAAAGAAGGCAGGAGGCTTGTAATTGCTGCAGTGCTTATAAGCATTACTGCTTTTAACACAGGGAACAATCTGATTTATCTTGTGCTTTCGCTTTTGCTGTCCATTATTTTTATATCGATTATTCTTCTTAAAAATAATATGAAAAGCCTTTCGTTGAATGTAATTCAAAATAAACCTATTTTTGCAAATACACCTTCTGAGATTTTACTGAAATTAAAAAACATGAAAGGTTTTTATACATATTCTATAAAAGTTATGTCATCGTTTGTCATCAAAGAAGGCTTATATTTTTCTAAAATACCACCGTATAAAGAACTATCCAGAAATGCCATGGTTATTTTCAATAGCAGAGGATTATATAAACATGGTGATTTTTATCTTGAATCAGGCTATCCATTCATTTTCTTAAAACAATCGATTTTATGCAATGTTAAAGGAGAAATAATTGTTTACCCTGAAATTAAAGAACAGTCACATTTCTTGCAATCTTATATTAAAGAAGGACAGGAGAGCATTAATCAAAGGATAGGCGTGGGCGAAGATTTTTCAATGGTTAGAGAATTCAGATATGGTGATGATAGCCGGCGAATACACTGGAAAGCATCTGCCAAAACAGAAAAACTTCTTGTTATGGAATATGATGCTTCAGAGATTAGAAAATTGACTATAATTCTTGATAACCTTAATGTTCCAGATAAAAATGATTTTGAAAAAGCTGTTTCATTTGCTGCATCTATTGCTGATTATTATATATTACAGGGTTATTATGTAAGACTATTGACATGCGGGAAAGTTGTTCCGTTTGGCACGGGTCAGGAACAATTATTCAAGATACTTGATGTGCTTGCTATTATTGAAAGTAAAAACATATGGGAATGCCCGATTACTTTTTATTCTGATGGTATTACTTTCTTGATTCTTAACTCGCGTGAGTCATCAATGAAAAGATTAGTTTCATCAGCAGATAGAGTATTTTATGCTCCGGAATTATAATATATTAACAGCTGTAATTGCTCTTACAGGAAGCTTAAGTCTTTTTATATCAGGGGAAATAAATCCGATTTTTTCCTTTAGCCCTGTTTTGATGATATATGGATATTTTCGTCTTGTAAAAAATAAACCACAGGCGCCAAAGTGGACTATAAATGTACTCTCGATTACAACTCTAATTATTTTCTTGCTGGATGCATTTATTGCTTCGGATGATTATCTTGTAAGTGTTGCGAATCTTACAATATTATTTCAGGCGATAAAAAGTTTTGATTTAAGAGAGCCATGGGATAACCTGCAGGTTTTCTTTATGTCTTTATTGCAATTGATAATAACATCAGAATTTACAAATTCAATATTGTTTGGTGGAATATTTATTGTATTTTTATCATCATCTGTAAGCGCTATTATACTGGCTCATTTTATAAAAACCGGTTCCGGAGAGAAAATAGTTCTTGCAAAACCAATGGTTTTCATTACCCTTATAACTTTTTTTCTTACAACACTCTTGTTTATAAGTATTCCAAGAATAGCAGGTGGGTTTTGGGGTAAGGGTCATAAAAAAGGCATAAAAACTGCGGGATTTTCTGAGAGAGTAGATTTTGGGTCGTTTGGTACTGTGAAACTCGACCCGACAATTGTAATGCGTATTGAATTAAGCGGGATTGAAAGAAGAGATCTTTACTGGAGAGGTATGACACTTGATTATTTTAATGGAGTAATGTGGGAAAATACAGAAAGCGAAAGAAGATTAATATATAAACGTGAAGGGTTTTTTACAATAAAACCTTATAAAAAACAAAATGTAACAGTACAAAAAATTTATCTTGAACCAATTGATACCGAAATACTTTTCGGACTTCCTTCAATTACAGCGATTGAAACTAACAGTAGAATCATTTCAGTGGATGGAACAAATACGATATATATTCCAATGAAAAAAAACAAACAGTTCTTTTACACTGCATATAGTGTTGATGAACCAGTTTATTCAGGCTTTATAGAGAAAAAATATATTCAGTTGCCTGAAGGTATGGGGAGAATCTCAGAGCTTGCAAGGAATATAACAAAAGGCAAAACCAGAACTTTGGATAAAGTTATTGCAATAGAAAAACATCTTAAAGAAAGATATACTTATACACTTACTGTTCAGAAGCCTCCTCGGGGTGTGAATCCAATTGAAGATTTTTTATTCAGGACGAAAAAAGGTTACTGTGAGCATTATGCAACTGCAATGGTACTCATGCTCAGGTCAATCGGAGTCCCCTCACGTATTGTGACAGGATTTTATGGAGGTGAGATCAATTCCTACGGCGGTTATTTAATAGTCAGGCAGAGCAATGCACATTCGTGGGTAGAAGCAGTTATAGACAATAAATGGCAAAGATTTGATCCAACTCCTGCAATTTCAATTGAAAAGCCATCAATAATAATACTTTATCTTGACACATTGAAAATGCAATGGAATAGATATGTTGTATCATTCAGTTCTTCGGATCAGAGAAACATTTTGCGTTTATTTGCATTTACACTTAAAATTCCTGATATGCCTGATTTCAGACTAAGGAGTATCAGGGATATTTTGGCATTATTTTTAGTTGCTTTTATAATGAGCACAATAGCGTTTTTGATTTATAAATCTTTAAAGAGAGAACATTATGCCTATCCGACAATTCAATATCTAAAAGCAGTCAAAATATTAAAGAAAAAAGGAATAAAAGTAACGGATACAATGACCTCAACGGAAATTAAAAGTATTTTTGTTGAAAATAGTCTAAAAGAAAAAATAGAAGAATTAATTACAATGTATGAAGAGCATAGATTCGGGGGAAAAATATTAACTCCTGATGATAAAAAAAGATATAGAGATCTTGTAAGGGAGATAGAATTGTTAAAATAAAATTAAATTATTTTTAAATTATGGAAAGAACTAAAATAATAATAACCTGTGCAAAGGGTATCGCTCCTTTTTTAAAGGAAGAAATTTTGAAGCTCGGATTTTCTGTAGTCTCGGAAACAGTCACGAGTGTAATGACAGAGGGCAATATAGAGGATGCCATGAAGCTTAATCTGTGGCTGAGAACAGGACATAGGGTGCTTTTTTTGATAAGAGAATTTTTTTCAGAAGATCCCGATGAACTTTATGATAAATTAATCGAAATTCCCTGGGAAAATTATATATCTGAAGACGGGTATTTTTGCGTAACTTCAAGTGTAGACAATCCAACTATAAAGGACTCGAGATATGCGAATGTTAAGTGTAAAGATGCAATAGTAGATAGAATACGTTTAAAAAAAGGAAAAAGGCCTGATTCTGGTCCTGAAAGAAATTCGACTGTAGTTAACCTTTACTGGAAGGATAAATATTGTTCTGTTTATCTTGACACATCAGGCGAAGCATTATCCAGGAGAAATTACAGAAAAATTCCTTTTAAAGCTCCTATGCAGGAAACTCTTGCATCTGCTGTAATCATGGCAACTAAATGGGATGGTAAAAGCCATTTTGTAAATCCAATGTGTGGAAGCGGAACACTTGCAATTGAAGCTGCTCTTATGGGCATTAATAAACCTCCGGGAATTCTCAGGAGTAATTATAGTTTTATGCATCTGAAAGGATTTAAATCAAATTACTGGAATCAATTAAGAATAGATGCAAAAAAGAATACTATGAAAAAACTAAATTGTAAAATTATAGCTTCTGATATAAGTGAAGAAGCTGTTTCTGCTGCGATTAAAAATGCAAAAACCGCAGGTGTTGAACAACTTATTGAATTTTTGGTGTGTGATTATTCAGAGACAGAAATTCCTGAAGGTGAAGGAGTTGTGATACTCAATCCTGAATATGGTGAAAGAATGGGAAAAGTAAAAGAACTTGAGACTGTATATAAAGGCATAGGTGATTTTTTTAAACAGAAATGTACAGGATATAAAGGCTATATTTTTACAGGGAATCTTGATCTTGCAAAAAAAGTAGGATTAAAAACTTTTTGCAAAATCCCTTTCTATAATGGTGATATTGAATGCCGTCTTCTCGGCTATGAGTTATATAAAGGAAGTAAAAAGAAGCAAAAAGAATTGTTATTCTATACATAATAGTCTTCATCTTTCTGCCAGCCATGTTTCCCAATTAAAGGCACAAAAACACATGGAGTATGTGTTTCTTTTTCGAGTTTCCCTTTTGCTTTTATGACTTTAAGAAGAACCTGTGAAAATCTGTCTCCAACAGGCGCAACTATTATTCCATTGTCATCTGATAGTTGCTCAATCAAAGGCTGGGGTATTTGAGGTGTTCCTGCGGTTATAAGGATTCTGTCAAAAGGTGATTCTTCTTCCCATCCCAATGTCCCGTCACCTGTTTTTATGAACACATTTTGGTAAGAAAGCGAACTTAAGATATTTTTTGCCCTTTCTGCAAGTTGTTCGATGCGTTCAATAGAATAAACATTTTTTGCAAGTTCAGCAAGAATTGCTGTCTGGTAGCCTGAACCAGTTCCTATCTCAAGTATTTTTTCGTCACCCTTTAGTTCAAGAAGTTCTGTCATTATTGCTACCATATACGGCTGGGAAATTGTCTGGCCTTCACCAATTGAAAGAGCCATGTCATCATAAGCTCTCGGTTGTATATGTTCTGGTACAAACAGATGTCTTGGAACTTTTCTCATAGCATCAAGAACACGTTCATCGCTAATTCCGCGAGGTATTAGCTGAGTTCTAACCATGTATTCTCTTAATTCCTTGAAATCCATCAGTTGCTCATCCTTTTCAGAATTTCTCTTGCTGCAATTACTCCTGAAGCAGAAGCCTGTATCAGTCCCCTGCTCACCCCTGCACCATCACCTATTGCAAAAAGATTTTTAATTTCGGTTTCGAGTTGATTGGAAAGTTTCAATTGTATTGAATAAAATTTTACCTCAACTCCATATAAAAGTGTATTTTCAGAGTTGACACCTGGTGCGATAAAATCAAGAGCCTCAAGCATTTCTGTTATATCTGTAATGTAACGATATGGAAGTGCAAAGCTTAAATCTCCCGGAGTAGCATCAGACAATGTTGGAATAACTCCTCCTTTTTCAATTCTTTCAGCAGTTGACCTTCTACCATTTCTTAAGTCACCCAGACGCTGTATCAATACGCCTTTACCGAGTAAATTGGCAAGTCCTGCTATATATCTTCCATAAGATATAGGGTCTTTAAAAGGCTCTGTAAATGTAGTACTCACCAGTATCGCAAAATTTGTATTTGATGTTTTTTTATCTGTATAACTATGACCATTAACTGTCCATATACCTTTTAGATATTCTTTTACGACCTCACCATAAGGATTTACACAAAAGGTCCTTACACGGTCATTGAATTTTTTGGAATGGAAAATGAGTTTTGGTTCATATGTAATTTCTGTTATTTTCTCGAGTACATTTGCCGGTAATTCAACTCTAACACCAATGTCAACTGGATTTTGAAGCACGGAAAGTTTTAAACGTTTTACCTCTTTTTCAAGCCATCTTGAACCTTCACGGCCAGGCGCAAGAATTAAGTATTCAGAAAGATATTTTGTGCCATTTTTAAGTTTTATACCATATGTCCTGTTTTTTTGTGTCAGGATCTTTTCGGCTTCAGATAAAAATAGTATATCTACTTTGTCTCCAAGATATGTTTTTATATTTTCAAGAACAATTCTGCATCTGTCAGTTCCTATATGTCTTATTTTTGATGGTATTAAAGATAGATCATATTTTAAGGCAATTAAAGAAAGATTTTTAATTGCTTCTTCATCCTCTCCATAAATATGGTCTGGAGCACCATATTTAATATAAATACTATCAGTGTAGTTTATTAAATTTTCAAGTGAGTTTTTATCAATATATCTTGAAAGAAAACCTCCTATATCAGCCGAAAGTGTAAGCTTCCCGTCGCTAAAAGCACCTGCTCCTCCCCAGCCGCTAAGAAGAGCGCATTCTGGACAGGTTATACATTTGGTTTTTTTGACTTTCATTGGACAGATTCTATTATGAATATCTTTGCCTTTGTCTATCATTAAAATATTTATGTTATTATCTTTTTTGAGAAGTTCGAGAGCAGCAAATATACCGGCAGGGCCTGCACCTACAATTATGACATCATATCTGTTCATATATTATATTTCGATCATAAATCTATTTCTGAGAAATTTTAGGGCATCATAATTTGTCAGATCAAGATGAATCGGAGTAACTGAAACATAGTTATCCAGAATAGCCTGTATATCGGTATCTTCACCATGTTCCCAGTATGGCATCCCGCCGCCTATCCAGTAATGCTTTTCTCCGTGGGGATCGAATGTTTCATGAATAGAACCATCATATATCCTTTTGCCCTGACGTGTAAGTTTAAATCCTTTAAGATTGTTTAATGGAATATCAGGTACATTTACATTGAGAAATGTGTCATAAGGAAGGGAATTTTCGAGTATATACTTACCGATTTTAACTGCAATTTTTGCAGCAGTATCAAAATTAAATGGACGGACATTTTTTTTATTTAATGCAAGAGAGATAGCAAACGAGGGGATACCCATTATAGTGCTTTCAATGGCAGCCGAGACAGTGCCTGAATAAGTTATATCATCGCCAAGATTTGCTCCTTTATTTATTCCTGATACAACAAATGCTGGTTTGTCTGGCAAAATTTTGTTTATGCCAACAGCAACACAATCAGTAGGAGTGCCATTCAAACTATATATGTGGTCTTCGAGTTGTTCAGCTTTCAAAGGTCTGTGCATTGTTAAAGCATGACTCACAGCACTTCTTTCTCTGTCTGGAGCAACAACATAAACATCACCAATTTCTTTCATTATATTATAAAGTGAAATAATACCGGGTGAATGAACTCCGTCATCATTAGTAACAAGAATTATATTCATAAAATATTGTATCAAAAATGAACAGCAACATGTAATAAGAATAAACCCGGGTGATGCTGATAGAATTTATAGCTTGTTAATAACTAATAACATAATCAAATGTCAATAACTCAATTTGTGAAACAAAATCACGGGTCTCTTTATACTGAGGCTGAAGTCGAAGCGTAAGCCTCAGAGATAAAATAGGTAGCTACATCAAAATATAAGATAAAGCCATGTTTTTATACAAAGGTAGTTTATTTTGTTTCATAAATTGAGTTATTTCTATAAA
>JACAFE010000088.1 GCA_013388435.1 Nitrospirota bacterium
ATTAACAGTTGTTTATTAACGCAATCAACGCTATGTACGCAACGAACAGTTTTATAAATTCCAGTCGCCAAAGCGACTAACTTCCAGTGCCGTTTTTCGGCACTCAATTCCAGACCCGCTTTGCGGGTCTCACTTCCAATGCGTAGCATTAATTTGATTAACGCTATTAACGCTATAACGCTATAAACGCAACGAACGCTATTAACGCTACAACGCAATGAACGCTATATACAGTTTTTTAATTGAACGTACTAAATAAATTATTCATCAGCAGCCCCCTATTGAGATTTCTCCCCTGTAATATTATGGGTGAGTTTATTTTTATATGATAAAATAATATAAGGCTTGCTAAGGAGGATGCACTTATGGAGACTTTAACAATAAAAAATGACGAACTTCGGCAGATAATGCGCGAAACTTTTATTGAAGTCCTGACAAACAGAAGAGATTTAATCGAAGATGCTGTAAAAGAGGCAATAGAGGACGTCGGACTTGGTATAGCAATAGAGGAAGGGCGGACAGGTGAATATACTAATGCCGGGATATTCAAAAAAAAGCTTAATGAGAGAATAAAGAAAGCAAAATGAAATTTAAAATAGATAAATCGTTCGACCGCGATGTTGATAAAATAAAAGATAAAACACTGCTAAGGAAGATTCGCAAATTTATTTCAACCATAGAAGACGCGGCATCTCTCAGTGATATACTTCACATCAAAAAGATCGAGGGGTATAAATCATTCTACCGAATAAAAATTGGTGACTACCGCCTCGGGTTTGAAGCTCTTTCAAATAAGGAAATAGTTCTCATAAGATTTCTTCATAGAAAAGATATTTATAGATATTTTCCAGGAAAACGGTATTTGCAAAAGTCAAGACCTGACTAACACCAGACGCTTTTTTATGTACCATATCATTAGAGTTTTCATAGCATAAGGAGATTCATCCAGTAAGTATGATAAAATGAAAGAAAGCGGTTCTGTACCTTAGGAGGATTTATGGGCGTTGCTTTTAACTATAAGAAGGAGATACTCAATATCACCAGAGACTTGCCGAACGATAAGTTGAAAGTATTGGTCAATTTTGCGCAGTTTCTTAAAGCAAAGGAAGAAGAGTTCTCATATACAACAATCCCGGATAGCGCTGCATATATAAGAGCGCTGAGAAAGAAACAGGCGAAGAAAGTGAGGACCGGAAAAAGGTTCATTGCGGAACTCATTGAATGGCAAAAATCAAACTCCTTATAGATACCGATATATTTATTGATGCACTAAAGGAAGTAAAACCGGCCCGGGAATTATTCAAATCAAAAGCTATCATACTGCACTGTTCAATTCTTACCAAAAAAGAACTGCTGTCGAAACGAGGACTGAAAGATTCTGAAAGACGGGAAATAACTAATCTGCTCTTAAAAACCAGGGTTCTGAGAATAGACGACCAAATTAATCAAAAATATTTTGCGTTGATTAGGAAGTATGTTGAAAAACAGGACATGCTAATCGATTATCTTATTGCAGCTACGGCATGGGCAAAAAATCTGTCTCTTCTTACAAGAAACAGGAAACATTTTGAGCATATTGAGGAAATTACCCTCAGCCCTGTATACGAGATTGAATAAAATGAAACCGGTTTTGCCAGACTGCCGACATTCCAGCTTACCGGCTTGTGTAACCCTATTAACACAATAAACGGTTTTTGTTAATTAACGCAATAAACGCAATTAACGCTACAACGCTATAACGCAATGAACGCTATCGCCTTCAGCTTTTTTTTTATTCCCCCTTTGTCAAGGGGGATTAAGGGGGTTGTATATTCTTTTGTCATGTTGTTGTTTTGATAAACGCTACAACACTATAAACGCTATTAACGCTATGAACGCTATGAACTCAATGAACGCTATGAACGCTATGAACGCAATAAACGCAATTAACGCTACAACGCTATCAACGCTATAAACAGTTTTATAAATTCCAGTCGCCGTGGCGACTAACTTCCAGTGCCGTTTTTCGGCACTCAATTCCAGACCCGCAAAGCGGGTCTCACTTCCAATGCGTAGCATTAAATTCGATAAACGCAACAAACACAATTAAAAATGATTTAAAATACTTAATAATCAAGAAACATGGAGGTATATTATGTCAAAAATAAAAGAAATAGATATGGATATTCTTCCTGAAGAAGTTAAGAAACAACTGCTTGATTTTTATGAATATCTGGCAAATAAATATGGAAAGAAAAAATTAAAAGATAAAAAAGTGTTCTTTGAGTCGGTGAAACTACATTCTTTCAAACTGCCTGAAGACTATAAGTTCAACAGAGAAGAACTGCATGAACGATAAAATTTTTATAGATACAAATCTCTGGATATATCTGTATGCAGATGCTTCAGATAGAGAAAAGACTCAAAAAATAAGCGGTCTTATAGATAAACACTTTGAAGATATTAACATTAGCACACAGGTTTTAGGAGAGGTCTTTAATGTTCTTACAAAAAAAGCATTAAAAGAAAAAGAAGAAGCAAGACAAATGATATTAGATTTAGTTTCGAATTTTTCAGTGGCTGAAATTCTTCAGCCATCGGTTATGAAAGCTATAGACTTAAGCATTCTCTATGGCTACTCATATTGGGATAGCTTAATATTAGCCACTGCAATTGATAACGGATGTTCTATCCTTTACACAGAAGACATGCAGGACGGACAGGTTGTTGATGGCAAACTCAAGATTTTAAATCCATTTACCATGAAGCAATAGA
>JACAFE010000014.1 GCA_013388435.1 Nitrospirota bacterium
ATATTCTCATTATCAAACCAGACTCTTTTAGCCGCTGCTACTGCTTCCGAAATATGCATTCCATGCCTCCTTGAAAACTTCCCTTTGCTCTTTCACTATTCCTTCTATTTCTTTCAATTATTAATGCTTTATTTTTAATAAATAAAAGCATTATAACGCTCAAATAATATCTAAATATTAACTTTTTGTCAAATATTTCTTCTGTTATTTATTGCCTCTACAGATATGTCTGCTAAACTTGTAAATTGCATTATTCGGGTTGATACAATTTGTAATACATCTTAGATGGATAAGTTAAGAAATATCGCCATTGAACTCTCACTTATGCCTCTAAATGTACAAAAGTCATTTATTAAAGAATTATTCAGTAATATTTCCGATAGTAGAAAAAAAATGTTGTTTGAAACAGCTGCATATCTTACCTGCCCTTCCTCACGTTGGGTCGAAATTGGTAAATGGATGGAAAAACATTTCATTAAAGATATGAAACGCACTCCCTATCAGGTTGCTATGATGTGCCTGAATTATACAAAAATGGATACTAAAATGAAACCTCTGTTTATTAAGCTCGCAAGACAAGCTAAAGACAGAGTCAGAAAAAGAATTTTCAATAATGATAATAAAAAGGAAAAAAAGAAAAACTAATATGATACAGCAAAATACTTTTCTAAAAAAAATATCTCTGCGTTGTCCAAGATGTGGAGGCTTCCTTATGGAATCAGCCAAAAGATATTATGATGCAGCTCCGCTTTATAAAGACAAAAAATTCTGTATTAACTGCGGCAGAAATTGGAGACTGGTTAAAAATGGAAAAAATAAATATGCAATGGAGCTTTTTCCGTTTAGAAGAGAATGGGAAGAAAGATTACTTGAATAAAAAAAAGGGGAGCAGTAATGCCCCCCCTTAAAATATCTATAAAATCATCGGAGCTAAAATGTACTTATAGCTATCATCGTCACTCTTTATTAATACGGGTGTCTTTGTATCTCTAAAATATAAAGACACCATGTCCTTCGTTCTGTTTATCAAATAATCTGTTATGTATCGAGCGTTGAATCCTATTTGAACAGGTTCCCCTTTATAATCATTTGCAAGTTCTATTTTCTCGAATGCTTCTCCAAAGTTGGGGTCTGATGAGGATATTGTGAGTGTATTAGTAGATATATCTATCTTGATGTTATTGTTATTTATAACAGCTGCTCTTCTTATAGATTTCGTGAGCTTTCCTCCTTCTAATGTTATTACTTTGTCATTTTGAGGGATTATCTGTTCATAGTTAGGGTATTCCCCTTCAATTAGAGTAGATATAAGCTCAAAATTGTCAGTCTTGAACAGTACTTGATTTTCACTGAAACTTATCCTTACGGTATCAATACCATCTAAAAGCTTGCCAAGTCCATAGGCTGTTTTTCTCGGTATTATCAGTTTTCTTTCCTCTTGACTATCATGTTCTACAACTTTGGTCATCATAGCTAATCTGAATTTATCTGTCCCTACAATATTTATAATACCGTTTGGCTTTATATCTAAAAGCAGACCTGTTATTGCATATCTTGAATTATCGTCACCAACCGCGTATATTGTCTTTTCTATCATTTCGGCAAGATCTCCTGCCTTTAAAATTATCTCTCCTTTATCTTCAATATTCGGCCAGTCAGGGTAATCTTTAGAAGACAATAAAGCAAGTTTAAATTCGCTTTTGCCAGACATTATTTTTACCCATTGTTTATCAGATAATAATTCAAACGTAACATTCTTATCTTCTAATTCCTTTGTTATTTCAAGCAGCTTCTTTATAGGAATGCATAATTTCCCATTCTGCTGTGAATCAAAGTCATCAAAGTAAATGTTGATAGGTTCTTTTAGCGCTACCTCAAGGTCGTTTGCATAAAGGTTCTTTTCTTCTACATTTAACAAAAAATGATTTGAAAATGATGATTTTGTTACTATTATACTTTGTACGTGTTGCAGTTTTTTGATTAGCTCGTCTTTGTCCAATCTAAAAAACAAATTTTTTTTGTTTTTCATTATTGAAACCTCCTTAACCTTGCCTACCAATTCTTATATCAGCAGGCAAGGTTTTTTTAAAGAATGGTTTCGCCGAAGGCGAAAATAATAGAAGTGCTCACTATTTACTCTTTCGAGTTAACTACTTAAATAATATTTATAAATGTATTACAGATTTAAGCAAAAAATTGTCTTCGTGGATAGGCGGTTATAATGAATAGCTCAAATTCAGGCTGTTAAATGCCGTTTTCGATGATCAGCTTAAAAAAAGTGGAATTACGTTTGAACGGATACGCACTTCGGTGGGAAGAACTTGATGAAGAAGTAATATGTTTATATGCAACCACTTGATTTGCTCAGAAAATACAACGCTAAGGGTCGTATTATACGCTCTAATGGCTTGCACCTTGGGACTGTTGTTGACCTTGAAGATGATGACTGGCATATAAGAGAATATTTCCTGCCAGAGAATATTCGCACCGGTCACCTCGGTTGCTTCGGTACTACCCGTACAGGTAAAACAAGACTCCTTACTCATATGATTGAACAAGATATTCTAACAGATAAAAACGTCGTGTTTATAGACCCAAAAGGCGATACCGAAGCTATCTCATGTGTTGTACATGCAGCTACCCTTGCAGGCAGATTAGATGAGATACTCTATATCAGCCCTATTAATGCTGATTACTCTCTGAAAATTGACCCACTTAGTTACTATTATCTTCTTGATGAAATAGTAGACCACGTTATATCAGGAATTAAAGCTAAAGAAGAATATTTCATCAATGTTGCCTCAGAAATTACTACTGCTGTTGTGGCAGGACTCGTAGCTATGTCTCTTGCTAAAGGACAAAAACCTAACCTGAACTTTATGCAGGTCAAAGAAAGAATAGACTATAACTCTCTTAAGTCATTTTCAGAATCGCTGCAATATCTTAAAAATCATACAGACCCTAAGGTTCAGGAACTTGCTAATGAATCTATATTTAACATTTCTCAGGTTCTTAACTCACCACAGGACTTCTTCGCTAAAGTCTCATCTTCTCTTAGAACTGTCCTTACTTTGTTAACCTCCTCAACAACAGGTAAGATTATAGGTAAAGCAGAAAATAATGAGTTTATTAAAAGATTCGAAGAAGGTAAAAGAGTTATTCTCATTTGTAATACAGGCAGTATGCTTGCCAGACGCACTGCTCATATCATAGGTAAAGTCATAGTATCTATGATTCAATCTATGGCGGGTCGCTTCTTTGCATCTGGCAGAAAACTTGACCCCCCGCTCGCACTTTATCTTGATGAGGGACATAACGTCTTATACTGGGGAATTGAGGATTTCTTCTCAAAGGCTGGTGGCGCCGGTGTTTATATTAATCTTTTTACACAAAGCATGGCACAGATTGCTGAAGCCGTAAGCGAAGAAGGTACTGCCTCTATTATGGATAATATGAACACATGGATATTCATGCGTGTAAATCATAATGATACAGCTAAATACGTGGAGGATAATTCCCCACTTAAAATCGTATATAAGAATGTAATCAGTATGGGTGGAAGTAAAGTCGCTATCTCTATGAAAGAAGACCAGGAACGCTTAATCCTTATGGAAAAGGTCCTTAAACTTAAACCAAGATATTTCTACCTGAGATCCGAAGGTAAAGTGTATAAAGGCATAGTGCCTTTTATTCAACCTTCACCAATTAAAATCCATTACCCTAACCTCACCGATGATACAGGGAAAAATTCAAATGCTCAAGAAAAAAACTAAATTCATTATTTCTATCCTCGCTATTACATTTCTTGTTTTTCTTTTATACATATTATATATGCTTACAAAACAACCTATGTCTTTCTGGGATAAAATCGTGTACTCGGGGTTTATCCCAAGAGTTGTAGCATGGGTTTTTCTGATCAGTGCTGTCTATGGTTTGTCCAGAAGAAGATTCTCACCTCTTGTGGTTTTCTTTTTCTTCATGATTTCATTTTTTTTTGCTTATATTGGAAAATTTCTAATTCCTGAAATTTATTGAAAAGAAGGTGAATTTAATTGTCAAAAGAAACCGGAACTAAAACCTCTGCTTCTGCAGATGCAATCGTCACATCTCCTATGGTTGATGTAAGGGCTACAAGCCTCTTTCACGCTCTGTCTGAAATAGAGCAATTCTCAGCAGCTGAGCTTAGAACAGACCTCCCCGAAGGTGTTGTGCCTTTACTGCCTAAATTCTCCTTTATGGATGTGGGATTTAAAAACGGTACTGTTACTACTGCCGTGACTTTCTTTCTTGCTCCATTCAGTATGGCTGCTATTGAACACCTTATCCCTGTTTTCGGTGATAATAATCCATCTCTACTCGATAAGCTCTTCGTCTATGCCTTCGCATCTGCGCCCGCATGGGCTATGGCTATGCTTATAGCTTTTATCTCTATGAAAACCTATAGAGGCAGAATTACAAAAACACTTATTAATAACCTTCTGTTTTCATATGCCACTGCAAAAATTTCAGTCTCTATTTTCCTTATGGCAATCGGTTATTTTATCTATAGCAGAGTCTTTACTGCTGACCTAATCTCTAATTCAATGACTACTTTAAAAACTGTTGTAGAATTTATTAGCGCTTCTGTGAATAATAACTTTACCAGTGATAAAATATATTATTTCTTGCTCGACTTTAGAAAAATAATCATTAAAGCTGTTAACTTCGCTGCACTCCTTCATGTAGGTACTGCTGTTATGCTGCTTATTTCACATATCATTGGAGTACAAAAAACAAGACAAATCGAATTATTAAGAAAAGAATGGGAATAATAAATAAGAAAAAATTGAGATTATATGTTTGTGTAGTAATACAATATCATGAGATGTATAAGGATTAAAGAAGTTCTCAAAAAAACAGGTTTAACCAAATCTACTATTTATGAAAAGGGTAGGGTTGGCTTATTCCCGAAACCAATAAAAATTAGCAGACTATCTCTCTGGATAGAAGAAGAGATCGACACAGTTCTCAGGGCATATGCAGCCGGTATAAGCGAATCAGAGATAAGATTTCTTGTAGCTAAACTTGAGCAAGAAAGAAAATTATTTGATGTTTTTGGAACTTCTTTTGGAGCTCCCTTTGAGACTCCAGAGATAGTCAGCCCAGGCCTGTAACATTTCTTTTCTTTCCATGTAGAATTTGGTTCTATTATAGGCTTCTCCAAGTCTATCCGGAACTTTGTGAGCAAGCTGGTGCTCTATTACTTCAGGAGGATAACCCAGCTTTTCGTGTATTAGTGTTCTTGCCATTGCCCTGAAACCATGAGAGGTTATCTCTGTCTTTGTGTTATATCCAAGTGACCTTAAAGCTTTATTGAGTGTTGATTCACTTATGGGTTTGTTTCTTAGCCCTTCAAATACGTATCTTTCTGGAGACGTCCCCGTTAGGTTTTTTAAACCCTTGAGAATTTCTTGAGCCTGTCTGGAAAGAAATACTCTGTGCGGTACTTTTGTCTTTGTCTTCTCTTCTGGTATATCCCATACCGCTTCGTTAATATTTATCTCTTTCCATTGAGCAGTTCTGAGTTCAAAAGGACGAACAAAAGTCAAAGACAAAAGTAATAGTGCGTTCTTTACTATATAACTTCTATAGGATTCTATCTTCCTTAAAAGTTCACCAACTTTATCCGGGTCTAAAATTGCAGGCATATGTTTTTTGTTAGTGCATGGTGGTAATTTATATATTATTGTAGGGTCTTTATCTGTGAGATCTCTAAACATAGCAAATCTAAATACCTGAGAGATTATCTGTTTTACCCTCCGCGCTGTTTCTATCTGGCCTATTTTCCTTAAGGTATCAATAATATGAGAAATATCAGATTTTGTTATTTCCCTGAGAGGTTTATCTCCTATATTCGGAAGTATATATTTATTGAGTCTGCATTTAATGGTTTTCAAATGTCCTGGTTTTATTTCTACTTGTCTTACCTGTAACCATTCCATCGCTATTGTCTTAAAATATATTGCCTCTTCTGTTTTTTTCTTTTTCTGTGAGATGTCTACCCCTTGTCTAATAGAAGCCCTTGCTTCGTCTCTTTTTTGCCTTGCCTGTTTTAAAGAAACTTCTGGATATACTCCAAAACTTGCAGTTTTCCTTTTTCCGTTATACCTGTAGTCATATCTCCAATATTTACTACCATTAGGAGTAACAAAAAGATAAAGACCTTTTTCATCAAAGAGCTTGTAAGGTTTCTCTTTGGGTTTTAAGGTTTTTATCTTAACTTCGGTTAACATTTGACGGTATCTGACCTTTCTATAATTATGATACCGTCAAAAATACCGTCAAAATTACTCGGCTTATACTGGATATTCTCGGTCTTCACGGGAACTATTATAGTTGATTTTCCTTGATTTTTCAATATTTCTGGATTTTCTCGGACTTCTATAAATGATAGATTGGTGGAGCTGAAGGGGATCGAACCCTCGACCTCTTGAATGCCATTCAAGCGCTCTCCCAACTGAGCTACAGCCCCAGGTTATTGATCAAGATATATAAATTAACATATTATTCTTATATCTGACAACATTCAGAATATCTGTATTAAAAAAACTGTTCTTGTAATCCGAACGGGTCTTTTATTTCCATTGATTTATTAAATTTGAGTTTTTTCTCGCCTCTGTTTTCAAGATATTTGTTTAGCTCGAGGTCAACTTTTAAAGGAACATCAATTCCTGCTTTGATTAAAACTTGTCTTAACAATGATTCTGATTTCCCAGCAAATGCAAGTGCATCTCCAAGAACTCTCAATGCTTCTGAAGGATTATGAAATCCAACTGAATTCTCTGCAGCTATGAAGTTTAAACGTAAAAATGATTGCATATAATATTCTCTTGCTTTTTCGTATAAAGTTTTGTCAATTGTTTTGCCGGAAACTTCTGCATTATGTACTTTTTCTATTAGTTTTGCAACTGTTGCTGTAGCATATCCCGAACGTATAATAAGTGACACAGTTCTATCCTGAATTTCTTCAACCTGAGCCCTTAACCACTCTGCTGTTTCTGAATGGCACTGCATGCATGCTCTCATATCTGTTTTAAGTGGACTTGTGATTCTATGATTTGAAACTTTATATGAGCCTATTCTTGTATAAGGCATGTGACAGTCTGCGCATGATGCTCCCGCTTTCCAGTGTATGCTTTTATATGTAAATAACTCATATTCCGGGTGGCGTATGAATGGCATCTTGTAACCGGTAACATTTTGTTTCCATTCAAGATAGGATGGGTCGCTTGTGATCTTTTTAATGATATTTTCAATTGAAATAGCACCCAATGAGCTTCCTTGCCAAGGGAAAAATATGCCAATCGACTTCATATCTTTATCTTTTACAATGTTATATGTAACATGGCATTGAGCACATACAATACTGCGCATTTCCTGATGAGATAATTTACTTGTATCAACTCCCAAATCTTTCAATGCATTTATAAGAGTAAATCCTCTTGAGATATTTAGTGACATGTCTTTATTATTATGACAATCTATACAAGCTACCCCGAGCTTCTGGAATTCAGGCGGTATTTTGCTATGAACTTCTTTAAAAGGCGTTTTATAATAATCAAGACCCATTTCTTTTTCCAATTTAGGAGCGTAAGGAGTTTTGCATGTTAAACAAACTCCACCGGCTTTAATCCTGCCAGCGTCAATATCCAGCTGGTCAATTACCATATATGCGTGACCTCTTGGTTCGTTGTATTCTATGCCAAATCCCCATCCATTGAATAAAAGTGCAAGAAACGGAAATTCTGATAATTTATCGTAAACTATTTTATCTGCGTCAAAGCCTCTTTTATATTTGCTTTTACCAGATTCTGTAGGTTCTTCTGTTTTTTTCCATAATTCATAATGTAAAGGATATGCTTTTGCCCAATTCATAGGGTCAATTTCACCATCAGCAATTTTAACAGGTCTAACGGGTTCAGTTTTAGGAGGCGTACAAGAATATAAAAGTAAAATAGATGAAATTACGATAAATAATATGTACAAAAATAAATTAAAGTTTCTTTTCATTTCAACCCCCTATTTAATGTTTTTTATTATATGAAATTTTAAATTGTTCCTATTATACCTGTGTGTATATGCATTATTCTTCTGTGGCATTCCCAGCATTTTCTATTCTTATAAATCATCATTACCATATTTTCATGACAGCGTATGCAATTAGATTGAACCACTTTAATACCATGTGCGGATAATTTTATTCTTTCGGGAATTTTGCCTGAATGAAATATTAATAAATCCTTAAGTCCATCAATAGTTTTCCAAAAGTAATGCAGTGCCCGATTGTCATTAGGAAGATGGCACTCAACGCAGACTTTTTGCTTGTGAGAACCTGAATGCATCCATGCGACATATTCTTCTTGCATTACATGGCAACTTCCACAATATTCAGATTTTTCAGTTTTAGATATAAATCCTGTTTTTCCACAGGCTGAAAATAATAAAATAACAAGAAATAATAGGTTTATCAGAATTACATAAAAAACATTTTTATATTTTAAATCCATTTTATATTTTAATATATTCATTTTTAAATGTCTTCTGTTTGATTGATAAGTTTATTTGTTATTTTTTGCATTTCTCTAAAATCTTTATTATTATTTTCATGGTCATATCCGATAAGATGAAGGACTCCATGTATAAGCAATCTTTTAATCTCCTCATAAAATGTTAAACCGTTTTCTTTGGCTTGTTTTTTTGCTTTAGGAACACTTATTACAATATCGCCAAGAATTACATTTTTCATTAAATTTAAATTTTTTAAAGAAATACTTTCTTCCTGCGGGAAAGAAAGAACATCGGTAGTTCTGTCAATTCCGCGATACTGATAATTAAGTAATCTCATTCTTCTGTCATTAACAAAAAGAATGCTTAACTCAGCCTGCGGAAGAGACAGTAGTTGCAGGATTTTCCTTAGAAGTTTTTGTATCTTCTGAAGGTTTATCTTTTGTTGTCTTTGCTGGTTCTTTATATAGACCTTCATTTGAAAAGTCAAATCCAGGATAGTCAATTCTTTTATGGAATATCCCGGTCAAAATATAAGTAAAGCGTTTTTTGATTTCATGTATATCTTTCAGTGTAAGTTCGCATTCATCAAGCTGTCCCTCAAGGAAAATATGATTAATAATTCTATCCACAAGTGAAGCGATACGGGCTGGTGTAGGGTCTGTAAGCACTCTTGAAGATGCCTCAACCGCATCAGCCATCATTACAAGAGCTGCAACTCTTGTCTGGGGTTTAGGACCATGATATCTGTAATCTTCTTCATTTATTTTTTCATCATGGATGGTTTCCTTTGCTTTCTGGTAAAAGTAATTGACAAGCATAGTGCCATGATGCTGTTCTATTATATCTATAATTGGTTCTGGTAATTTGTATTGTTTGGCTATATCAATACCTTCTTTGACGTGGTTAATAATAATCATGCTGCTCATGTGAGGCGTTATCTTATCATGTTTGCTTACCGTTCCACCCTGATTTTCAACGAAATAATCAGGCATTTTTATTTTACCTATGTCATGGTAATATGCGCTTACTCTCGCGAGTAAAGGATTTGCTCCAACTGCTTCTGCTGCTGCTTCAACAAGATTTCCAACAATTACGCTGTGATGATATGTGCCAGGGGCATTTATCATTAAACTTTTCATAATAGGTTGATTAAGGTCGAGCAATTCGAGAAGACTTATATCTGTTGTA
Source organism: Nitrospirota bacterium (assembly GCA_013388435.1). Classification (GTDB taxonomy): domain Bacteria; phylum Nitrospirota; class Thermodesulfovibrionia; order Thermodesulfovibrionales; family SM23-35; genus DYFC01. Next base: position 9,736 of record JACAFE010000014.1, read on the forward strand.
ACTTTGAATGAGTATTCTATGAGAGGTAGAAGGAGTGATACTATAGCTGCAACGCTAATACCACCGAGTGCGGCAAAAAGAATTGAAGGAGCGAATTTTGTAGTGAATAACTCTCCTTTGAAAAGAAGAAGTGTTACTACTGTTATTATATTCGCAGCAATAATATATCCTCCTGCTCTTAGAATTGATGATCTTTTTTTACATTGTAAAGCGCCAAAAGCAGCGGTGATACTCCCAACAAAGATATAAACGGTAAAAAATGCATCCTGAAGCCAGAGACCTGTTAAAAGACTTAGAATAAATGAAAAAATTATCGCTGTATGAAAATCAAAAATTAAAGAAACCAGCATTGCACCTGCCGGAATAGGCAAACCGAATAAAGAAATTTCGAGAATTTTGTATTCCAATCCTTTTGAAAGGTTTATAAGAAGATACCCGAAAAGTCTTCCTGTTAAAAGAGTTCCGATAATAAGTAGCCCGAGTAAAAGAAGCATATTTCTTTTTTTAATATAAGCAGGCTTGTAACGCATAATATCGCGATAAAAAATTGTTAGTAGCAGACAGGAGATTAAAAAACCTCCAATAAAATGGCCTGTTTTAAAAACAGTCTGAATTGATAATGATGCTATTACGCTGCAAATAATTAAAAAATAAATTCTGGTTAAATTTTCTTTTTTATTTGCAGAAGAGAGTTCTTTGGTATCAGAAATATGTTTACCTTCTGTTAAATATTGAAAAAATTTTATTATTTTTAAAGATTTATTCTTCTGTTGTCCGTTTTTCATATCGTTCATATGCCTTCACAATCTCCTGAACGAGTTTATGACGTACGACATCTTTCTCGGAAAAATAAACAAATTTGATGCCTTCTATACCGCTAAGTATTTTGGCTGCCTCAGTAAGCCCTGAAACTTTTCCATGAGGTAAGTCTATCTGTGTTACATCTCCTGTTATCACAGTTTTTGAATTAAATCCGAGTCTTGTCAGGTACATTTTCATTTGTTCGGATGTTGTATTTTGTGCTTCATCGAGAATAATGAATGAATCATTTAGTGTCCTGCCTCTCATAAAGGCAAGCGGAGCTATTTCAATGATTCCTCTATCAACAAGTTTTCCTGCTTTTTCAGCTTCCATCATATCAAATAAAGCATCGTATAATGGTCTGAGGTATGGATTTACTTTTTCATAAAGATCGCCTGGCAGAAATCCCAATTTTTCTCCAGCTTCAACAGCAGGTCTTGCGAGTACAATTCTACTAACCTGTTTCTTTAAAAAAGCGTTTATTGCCATAGCCATAGCGAGATATGTCTTACCCGTACCCGCAGGACCTATGCCAATTACAATATCATAATTTTTTATTGCTTCAATATACTGTTTTTGGGTATCGGTTTTAGGGATAATAAAACGTTTTTTCGAAGATACTGGTATATTATTTAGAAATAGGTCTTTAACAGAGACTGATCCAGATTCCGAAGATACAGATTTAATAGCAAATCGAATGTCTTCAGGATTTAAAAAATATCCTTCATGGCTTATTTTGCGTAAATCATTAATAATCTTTTCGGCTTTTTCAACAGCATCGGGTTCGCCCTGCAAAAATATCTTATTACCTCTCTGGGATGCAATAATACCGAGTGTTTCTTCTATTATTTTAAGATTTTTGTCGAGTCTGCCATATAGCAGATTAACCTCTTTTTCGCTATCAAGCTCAATTTCTAAAGTTAACGTAATGCCTCCTTTTAATTTTTAAAAGTTACAAAAGCATGCTGTAATTTTTCGAATTTTCTAATTTTTATAGACATTATTTCAGCTTCTTTTCTTGTTGAAAATTCTCCAACCAGTACCTTATAAAGCTTATTGTTTTTCCTTTTATCAGATAGAACTACAACAACCTTATAACCTTTCTTGCTCAATTTATCTTTAAGTTCTTCTGCAGCATCCTGATTTTTAAATGCCTCAACCTGTACTGTATATTTTTTTGATTTGCCATTTTTATTTGATGATTCAGTATTAGTTGAATGGCTGGTTTTTGATTTTTCATTTTGATTGTTTTGTTGTTCCTGTGTAAGAGGTTGTGTTTTTGTCTGAATTTGTCCTTTATCTGATTGTATAGTTTGAGAAGATTGTATTTGCTGGTTGGTTGTTGTCGAATTTGAATTCAATGGTTCGGTAACCTGTGTTGTATTATTTTCCTGTTGATTTGTGGAAGAGGGTTGCGCTGTTTCCAGAAAATTTTCTGGTGTAGTATTTTTAGAAATTTCTGATAGTTCGGAATTATTCGGTCTAAAGGATTTTCCTGTAAAAAAGCCGAGCGTGAATCCGAGAGACGCCGTGATAATAAGGGCTGAAATAATAATACCTTTCCCTATATAAATTGTAGATGGCTTTTCTTTGATTTCCTGTCTCATAAAATAAGCATAGCATCGCCATATGAAAGAAATCTATACTTTTGATTAATCGCTTCGGAATAGGCTTTAAAAAGTAAATCGCTTCCACATTTGGCTGATGCAAGCATTAATGGAGTTGATTTTGGCAAATGAAAATTTGTTATTAGTGAATCAATAGCTTTAAATTTATATCCCGGATAAATAAAAATATCTGTATCGCCTTTTATTTTACCGTTCATGCAGAAAGTGTTACAACGATTGCTAATAAACCCTTCCAGTACCCTTGTAGTTGTAGTACCTACAGCAAATATTTTATTCCCTGATTCCTTTGCATTTATTATATCGTCAATAAGATGACTGTCGAGTTCAAAGTATTCTTTATCCATAATATGATCTTCAATTTTTTCTGTTCTTATTGGTTTGAATGTGCCTATCCCTACGTGTAGAGTTACCTCTCTTATTTTAACACCTTTTGATTGAATCATTGAAAGAAGTTGCCGGGTAAAATGAAGACCGGCTGTTGGTGCTGCTATTGAGCCTTCGTATTTCGCATAAATAGTTTGATAAGTCTGGATGTCAGATTTATCAGGTTTGCGTTTGATATAAGGTGGTAAAGGCATATAACCATGTTCCCATATTAAATCAAAAAAATTTCCCTTAAATTCGAATCGTGCAATGCAGCCATCTTTAATTTCTGCTTGAAAATTATCTTCAAAATAAACTTTTCCTGTGTATTTGCCTTTTGTTAAAACTTCCCAGAAAGACTCTTTTATTTCTTTAACAAGCAAAATTTCAATGGGTTTTCCATTGTCCCGTTTACCCATGAGTTTTGCAGGAAAAACTTTTGAATTATTTAAGATCAATAAATCTCCTTCAGAAAGGTAATTGATAATATCTGTGAAAATTTTGTGCTCTATCTTTCCATCATTGTGAACGACGAGTAACCTTGAGTTGCTTCTGTTTTTCAAAGGTCTAATAGCAATGAGTTTTTCCGGAAGATTGTAATCAAAATCAGCGGTATTCATATAATTTTATTATAGTGCCTGGATAGAAATATGAAAGAATTTCTTTATAATTTTTGCCTTCCCGTGCCATTTTGAGAGCACACCACTGGCACATTCCAACTCCGTGTCCGTAACCTTTGCCTTCAAAATAAAATGTGTTATTGTCTTTGCTGATAGAAAAATTAGTACTCGGAAGGCGGCTCCATCCGATGGCTTTTCTGAATTCTGTAGAAGGAATTTTTAAAACACCTGAGTCTGTAATTATATTTAACTCTTTCACTCTATTGGTTGATGTATATGATGCTATAGATATATTTTTAATCAAAGGAATATTAAGAGCCTTTTCGATTTCTTTAATATCCATGCTCCTCTCCCATTCTGAATATGGTGATAAGTCGCATTTTGTCTCAACTGACTTAAGATAAGGATAGCTTTTCCCGAATACTTCTTCAGGATTTTCTGTTTTTCCTCCACATGTTGAATGATAGAATGCTGCGATAGGAATATTATTGTAAGTAAGAATTTCACCTTTTGTTTCTTCAACTGCAAATGCCACGCGAGCGTCAGGATTGTTTCCTTTATAAACCTGATGAAGAACAGAAGATGCTATGTGATAGAGCGAGCCTCCGCTAATTTTTTTCTGGTATAGTGCGTAAGTTCTCGAAACAACAGCCTGTGCTTTCAATGCTTCTATGTCCCAATCAGAACTTACTTCAGCAGCAACAACATCTTTAATATACTCTTCAAGAGGCAATTCATTAATTATATAAAGTCCGTTATCACCTTTCCAGACTTCAATATCTCCTGTATATTTTGTACCCATAACAAGCAGTGTTCCCTTCATGTTGCCAAGTTTTTCAATTTTTTCGTTATTTGAAGGGATATTTGGATAGTATTCATTGACAATGAGAACTTTAATTTTTTCTGAAGCAATTGCATTATCGAAAAATAATATAAACATCAATACTAAAATAAAAGAAATCGATTTTTTCATATAATTATCACCTTTTTCTAAGTAACCAGAAAATAAGAGTTAAAATCAGGCTTATTAATAAACTGGTAGCCAATGGAAAATAAAAACTAAAATTTTTTTTCTGAATGTATATATCACCAGGAAGCCTGCCGAACCATGACAGTTTACCTGCAAGCATAAAAATAACGCCTGCGATAATGCATATTAAGCCCAAAAATATAAGAATTTTCCCAAAATATTGAATATTATCCGGCATTTATTTTTTAAGATACCTTTCCATTTCTGAATAAATACATCCACAATATTTCTGTCTGTATAAACCTAATTCCTTAGAGATTTTCATGCCTTCATAAAAGCCCGGCCTGAAATCTTCATCATAAAATGTTATACCATGCTTTTTACCAATATCTTTGGCTGTTTTTATTATAACATCAAATTTCTGATAAGGACTTACAAGTAGGGATGTTGTGAATCCATCAAGTCCCATTTTCTTAGCTGTCTTTGCTGTTTCTTCAAGCCTGATATAGTAGCAATATTGGCATCTATTGTCTTCCTTGTTAACAATAGACCTGATAAATTCTTTTAGTCCGTAATTATCTATATATTCAATCTTAAGATTCCAGAGATTTTGTAATTTATTCAAAGAATCTAATCTGCTTTTATATTCTGTATAAGGGTGTATATTAGGATTAAACCATAATCCAACAATATCTATACCCTTAGAAGTCAGGGTTCTAATCGGAAACAGGCAGCAGTTTGAACAGCATATATGCATCAGTAGCTTCATATTTTATGGCAGGTATTTCCTTATTTGTCTTCTCGTGTTTTATGTTTTTTAGTTTTAATATTTTTTGAAACACCAGATTGCTGCGGAGAAAAATCAGGATTTATTAGATATGCCTGTCTGAAATATTCATCTGCTTCGTCGAATTTTTTAAGTTTATATAAAGCATAACCTATTCTATAATAAGCATCTGAATCTGGTTTGTGTTTAACATATTCCTGTAAAATTTCTGCTGCCTCTTTGAATTTTCCTTTGTTGTAATAACTTAAAGCTTTTTCAAATTCAGAATCCATATTTGCAAAAGAAACATTTGTTAAGAAAATAATTGTTAAAAATATTATTTTAAAACCTATAATTATTTTCATCGCAACCTCCTTGTATGGAAGTCAGTATTTTAAAAAAGCTTAACAATAACTATTAAAATTAGTCAATTTATTTTCTTTTTTTGTCATGTTCTGTAAAAAGCCCCGGACTTTTATTAAATGATATTCCAAGATGTGAGTAAGCGATTTCAGTCGCCTTTCTGCCTTGCGGAGTTCTTATAATAAAGCCTGTTTTAAGAAGATATGGTTCAACAACATCAATAAGAACATCAGCTTCTATTTGAAGAGTAGAGGCAATAGCTTCTATACCAACAGGCCCGCCTTTATAGTTTAAAATTATTGTTTTTAGAACCTTACGGTCAGTTTCACCAATGCCCTGTTCATCGATTCCTTCAAGCAACAGTGCATCAAGTGCAACATTTTTTGTTATTTTTCCATCAGCGCGCACCTGAGCATAATCTCTGACCCTTTTCAATAGTCTGTTTGCCACTCTTGGTGTTCCTCTTGACCTGCGAGCTATTTCGAATGCTCCTTCATCGTCAATACTAACTTCAAGTATTGAAGCGGAACGCTTCACTATTTGAGTAAGCTCTTTTTTATTATAAAAATCTAAGTCTCTTGTTATACCAAATCTCTCTCTAAGTGGAGAAGATAAAAGACCTGCTCTTGTTGTTGCTCCAATAAGTGTGAATGGTTCAAGCCTGTAACGGTGAGTTCTTGCATGTGCACCTTTATCAAAGATAAAATCAACAGCGAAATCTTCCATTGCAGGGTACAGGAATTCTTCTACAATCTTTGGAATTCTATGAATTTCATCTATGAATAAAATATCTCCCTTTTCCAGATGAGTAAGTATTCCCATCAGGTCGCCTCCCTTCTCAAGAGCAGGTCCTGAGGATGTAATTATCCGTGTACCCATCTCATTTGCAATTATATGTGCAAGAGTTGTTTTACCAAGTCCAGGAGGTCCATTGAAAAGTATATGATCAAGGGATTCTTTTCTTTTCAAAGCAGCTTCTATTGCTATCTTGAGTGTTTCAGTCACTTTTTTCTGTCCGATATATTCTGAAAGACGTGAGGGTCTCAGGCTATATTTTATATCCTCGTCATCAGGAATTTGTTTTTTTAAGATATCCGAAATATTAGCTTCTTCCTGTATCATCTTATTTGTCCTCTGTAAACTTCTTCAAAAAGTTCTTCTGAAGATTTAATAGCAGGATTTCTTTTGATAGCGTCTTCTATCATTTTGCGGGCTTCAGGGTATTTATGTCCGAGTTGCTTGACAAGAACATCCTCAACTTCTTTTATAAAATCTTCAGGTATTTCCGGGCAGGATGGAACTTCTTTAATTAACGCGTATTTTGCCACTTTCCCTTTCAAAGTGGCTACTATTTTTTCAGCCTTTCTTTCGCCTATTCCTTTCAGTTGTCTTAATGCTTTTATGTCTTTGTCTTCAATAAATCTTGCAATTTCTCTTACAGGTTTATTCAGAGCTTTTACAGCAGCTGAAGGACCTATATCTTCAACAGAGATGAAAAGCTCGAAGAATTCTTTGTCAAGGGAATTAGGGAATCCTACAAGAACAGGTTTGGGCTGTCTTTCTGTCTGATTATAGGAAATATATAATTCGAGTTCATCGTTTTCAGTTAACCTGCCTTTTATTTCCTTCATAGCATAAGATGGAATAAGCACATCATAACCTATGTTGTTGACTATTAAAGTGATTCTATCATCATGAACATAATTAATTTTGATTTTACCTTTAAGATAAGCAATCATACTCTTTTCCTGTTAGAATTTCTATAATAAGCCGTTAGAGCAGTTGCCAGTGCGTCAGACGAATGAAGAGATTTAATTGTTTTCATTCCGAGAATATTTTTAACAGCATCACGCAACTGATATTTATCAGCTGCACCATATCCTGCGAGAGAATTTTTTATTTCCCTTGGTGTAATTTCGATCATCTTTAGATTATTCTGGAAAACTGTAAGATATATAATTCCCAGAACACCTCCTAATATAATACCAGCACGAGGGTATCTTAATAAAGAATAAGCATTTTCAATTGCAATAATTTCAGGTTTTATTATTTTTATAACTTTTAATAAGTCAATATGTATCTGAAAAAGCCTTTTTGAGATATGATCACCTGCATTGGTTTTAATTACTCCACATTTTATCAGCAAAGGTTTGTATTTTTCTATTTTTATCGCTCCAAAACCTGTTGTTGCAAGTCCGGGATCAATTCCAAGAATGATCATAAAGAAAAATTATTTTTTGCGGGGTATTTCAAAAAGAATCTCTTCCACCATCTGACATATTACATGACCAATTGTTATATGAGTTTCCTGAATTCGTGGTGTATTATCTGAAGGAACTATAAAAGAATACGTTGCTTTTGAAGCAAATCTTTCACCCTTTATGCCAGTAAGTGCAATAGTAATAAGCTTTTTCTTTTTAGCTACTTCCATGGCTTTAAGTACATTTGGCGAATTACCGCTTGTGCTGATAGCAAAAACAATATCTCCTTCCTGCGCAAGGGCTTTTAATTGTTTTGCAAATACTTCTGAATAATCGTAATCATTAGCTATTGCTGTAATAACAGCCATATCTGTGTTAAGCGCTATTGCAGGAAGCCCGGGGCGTTCTCTTTTAAACCTGTTGATAAATTCCGCGGCTATATGAGATGCATCTGTTGAACTTCCGCCATTTCCAAAGAGAATAAGTTTTGAACCTTCATTAAAAGCATTGGCTATAACTTTAGAGACTTCAAATATCTTATCAATATTTTTGTCGTCTATAAATTTCTTTTTAATCTGTATGCTTTCTTCAAAAGATTTGATTATTTTATCTTTCATAAGTTGACAAATTTTCCCAGCTTGATATGATTTAATTAGATTAATCAAATCAGTTTATTATGTCAACCTTCAAGTTTATCAAAACGAGTGTTTTGATGGTTGTAAAGTAATAAATTCGTAAGCATTATAATTGCAAGAGTATGCAAAAATGGAAAAAAAACAGGACATAATTAATAATCTTAAGAATAAGATAATCGAACTTGAAAATAAACTGGATAATTTCAGGAAGAAAGAGGCTCAACTTCATAAAGAGTGGGAGAACATTTTTAACGCTGTAATGAATCCAATTTTTTTACTGGATGCTGAACAGACAATAATTTCAGTAAATAAAGCTACTTGTGATATTACAGGAATTTCTCAGGAAGGTTTAATAGGCAAAAAATGTTATGAAATAATGCACGGGAATGAATTTCCACCTGAAGAGTGTCCTGTTAGAAAATTAAAAGAAACAAAGACCCTGGAAATTAGCGAGATGGAAATAGAAATGTTTGGCAGAATATTTCTTGTTTCATGCACTCCGGTTCTCAATAAAGATGTAGGTATAGAAAAAATAATACATATCTCAACGGATATTACGGAAAAGAAAAAAATAGAAGCTGAAAAAGCCGAGATTGAAAAGAATTTAATTCAGGCTCAAAAAATGGATGCCATAGGACAACTTGCAGCAGGCGTAGCTCATGATTTCAATAATATACTTACAGCTATTATCGCATACTCTCATTTCCTCAAATTAAAAATGAAAAATAATGTTAATCTGATTAGTTATGTTGATAATATACTTAATTCATCCGAAAAAGCCGCTAATATTATAAGAAATCTCTTAACATTGGGTAAAAAACAGGCATTAAGCTTGAGAGTAGTAAGTATAAATGGTTTGCTTCAAAATATTGAGAGCATTCTTAGAAAAATATTGGGAGAGAATATTGAATTAAAAATAAAGAAAGGTAAAAAAGAAGAGATTTTTGTGCAGGCTGATTATGCTCTTTTAGAGCAAGCATTATTAAATCTTGTTATAAATGCAAGGGATGCTATGCCAGATGGAGGCACATTGACTATATCAAGTGATATAGCAAAACCCCATAAAGATTTATTAAAAAAATACGGGGAATATAAGGATCAATACATGGGTGTTATTTCTGTAACTGACACAGGTGTTGGAATAGAAAAAGAGTATCAAGACAGAATATTTGAACCTTTCTTTACCACAAAAGAAACCGGAAAAAGTTCAGGACTCGGACTTGCAATGGTTTACGGAATTGTTAAACATCATGGAGGATTTATTGAAGTTGATAGCGAAAAAGGCAAAGGAACTGGAATTAAAATTTATCTTCCTTTATCTGATAAAAAACCAGAGAGACTTAAAACAGAAGATTATTTATCGATAAAAAAAGGTAAAGAAACAATCTTACTTGCTGAAGATGATTCTGATGTGCGTTCAAGCATTGGTTCAATACTTGAAGAATATGGATATAAGGTTATTGAAGCTGTTGATGGAGAAGAAATGGTGAAAAAATTTATGGATAATAAAGATAATATTCATTTGCTGATTATAGACCTTATAATGCCAAAAAAAAGTGGGAAAGAAGCTTATGATGAGATACTCAAGATAAGACAAGGTATTAAAGCGATTTTTATAAGCGGTTATAAACCTGAGATTATTATGAAAAAAAGCATTTCCGATGAAAATCTTAATTTTATTCTTAAACCTGTTTCTCCAATAATTTTATTGAAAAAAATACGTCAGATGCTTGATTAAATTTTTTTTAAATTAAAATTATCTTAAATAATTTGCGATTCACATTTAATTTATTCTTGACCTTTATAATGTTCTTATGCGATACTAACAACGAAGTTTCGGAAGTTTTGTTGTATGCTGCTTCAGGAATCATAGCTTAGAAGCTTCTATAGCATTACTCCGTAACATTAATTTTTTTATTTTTTAAGGAGGTGTAGTTGTTATGGTAAAGGGAACCGTAAAATGGTTCAATGAGTCCAAAGGATTTGGATTCATAACAAAGGAGGATGGTGGAGATGTTTTTGTTCATTATTCTGCCATTCAGGGAAATGGATTCAAAACTCTTGCTGAAGGGCAAGCAGTTAGTTTTGATGTGGTTGATGGACCAAAAGGACCTAAAGCAGAGAACGTAAATAAAATTTAACCTCTAACATACGGGCTCCATAAAATTGGAGCCTGTATTTTCATATATAAACCTTCCATTTTTACATTTCAAAATTTATGGAAAACGAAGAATATCTTGAAGTTGTCAATCATAAAGGTGAAGTTATTGGACATGCACCACGATCAATGGTGCATGGAAATCCATCTTTGATACACAAAGTAGTGCATGTTCTGGTTTTTGATGAAAAAGGAAATTTACTTCTTCAAAAGCGCTCAATGAATAAAGATGTTGCCCCTGGGAAATGGGATACCTCAGTCGGTGGACATGTTGGTGTTGGTGAGGATTTAATTACTTCATCTAAAAGAGAAATGCAGGAAGAACTCGGCATAACCAGTTCTAAAATAGAATATCTTTACACTTATATCCACAGCAATCATTATGAAACAGAACTGGTAACAACTTTTCGCTGCATATGTGACGGTAAAATATCTTTCAATAAAGAAGAAATTGAGGAAGTAAAATTCTGGAGTTTTGAAGATATTAAGGCTGTAATAGGCAAACAAATTTTAAGTGATAACTTTGAAAATGAGTTTATGAATTACCTCCAATATATGGGAATTCAATAAATATTTCCTGAATATATATTAAAAACACTTATGCCTTTATGAATCAAATGTGGATAATTTTGTCTCTTATTTCAGCATTTAGTCTTGCGACTGCAGATGCATTTACTAAAAAAGCCCTACATAATAGCGATGATTATCTTGTTGCAATGTTCAGGCTGTTATTTTCTTTACCTCTTCTTGTTATAGTTCTGATTTTTATACCTTTCCCAACTGTTGATAGTATATTTTTCACTGCAATTTCACTTTCGTTGCCTCTTGAAATATTTGCATTTGTTTTTTATATAAAAGCGCTAAAGTTATCTCCAATGAGTCTTACATTACCTTTTTTATCGCTCACTCCTGTATTTTTGATTTTTGTTTCATTTTTTATTCTTGGTGAGGTAGTTTCTATACAAGGCGGTATTGGCATAATATTCATAGCAGCTGGAAGCTATGTTCTTAATTTGCACGAGGTTAAAAAAGGAATATTAATGCCTTTTAAAGCAATTTTTAAAGAAAAAGGATGTGTCTTTATAATTATTACAGCAATAATCTATAGCATTACTTCAGCTTTAGGTAAATTAGCTATCCAGCATTCATCTGCTTTATTTTTTGGCTCTGTTTATTTTATTTTATTTACAGCTGTTTTTTCTTTTTTAGTGCTGGTAATTAAAAGAAAAGAAATAAAAGAATTTGTTTTACAAAAAAATTACAAGGCTCTTATTTTTCCTGGTATTTGCCAGTCATTTATGGTTATTTCACATATGATTGCAATAAGCATTGCCAAGGTTGCATATATGATTTCTTTGAAGAGGACGAGTCTCTTAATAGGCGTTATTTATGGATATTTCTTGTTTAAAGAAAAACATATAAAAGAAAGATTATCAGGAGCTTTGTTAATGTTTGCAGGTTTTGTGCTTATAGTTACAGCGAAATAAAATGATTCAGAAAAATTCAAAAGCAGTTTTTATAAAAGGTATTTTAAAAGCACTGGGTCTTGTTTTTGGTGATATTGGGACGAGTCCAATATATACAATGACTGTTGTTTTTCTTTTTCTTGAAAAAACATACGAAAACATAATCGGAATTCTTTCACTTATTATATGGACAATTACTTTGCTTGTGACAATTCAATTTGCCTGGCTTGCAATGAGTCTAAGTATAAGAGGTGAAGGAGGTAAAATTGTTTTAAAAGAAATACTGCTGCCGCTTGTTAAATCAAAGAGAAGCGCTGGTATTGTTTCTATGATTGCAATAATAGGTGTTTCTCTTTTAATAGGAGACGGGGTTATCACACCTGCTATAAGTATAATGAGTGCAGTTGAAGGTTTAGATTTAATTCCGAGTTTTGAACGAATATACCAATCTGAATTTGTTTTTATTTCAGTAATTATAGCTATTATTCTTTTTTATTTTCAAAAAAAAGGTACTGAAAAAGTTGCAGGTGCTTTTGGGCCCATTATGTTTATATGGTTTATATCTCTTGCTTTTTCAGGTATAGTCTCAATTTTATATGCTCCTCAAATCCTTTTATCAATTAATCCCTATTATGCATTTAATTTTTTAATAAAAAATGGTTTAATCGGCTTTATTGTTCTTGGAGAAGTTATACTCTGTGCAACCGGAGGAGAAGCCTTATATGCTGATATGGGACATCTTGGATCCAATCCAATAAGAATGGCATGGATAGGTGTATTTATAGCTTTAGTTCTTAACTATTTTGGACAGGGAGCTTATTTATTAAAACATCCTGAGGCAAAAAATATTCTATTTGAGATGATTTTTTTCCATGCACAGAATTTATACATACCCTTTCTTCTTCTTAGCATAATAGCTACTATCATTGCTTCACAGGCTATGATAAGCGGGACATTTTCTATTGTATATCAAGGAATCACAACGAGATTAATGCCTATGTTTAAGGTTGATTATACTTCTGAAGAAAAAAAGTCCCAAATATATATTCCATCTGTTAACTGGTTCTTATTAATCGCTGTAATTATTATAATGCTTGAATTTGGAAAATCAAGCAGACTTGCTACAGCTTATGGTCTTGCAGTTACAGGCACAATGGTTTTGACAGGAATTTTAATGGTATGGATATTTTATCTCAAGAAAAAAAGATTATTAGCTATTATAGCTTTGTTTATAACAGCTTTTGATATTATTTATTTCCTTGCAAATTTATATAAAATACCTCACGGTGGTTATTGGTCTATCTTGATTTCAATAATACCTTTTACAATGATAATGCTTTATATAAAAGGGCAAAAAAAGTTATATAGAATGATAGATTTTATGTCACTTGAAGAATTTTTACATAAATTTAAAAGAGTTTATAATACTACAACCAAACTTAAAGGAACTTCATTATTCCTTCTTAAAGACGTTAATGTGATACCGTTTTATATTACTCAAACCATTTTTTTTCACGGAATAATCTATGAAGATAATATTTTTGTTTCCATAATAAAAAGAGATGACCCTTATGGAGTAACAGGCTATTTTCGTGAAAATCTTTCAGAAGGATTAAGATTTTTTGAAATCCAGATGGGATATATGGAAATAATTGATGTTGAGGAAATATTAAAAGAAGCCGGGATTGAGGAAAGGGTTGTATTTTATGGACTTGAAGATATTGTTACAAATAATATTATATGGAAGCTTTTTGCATTTATAAAAAAAATAACACCCACTTTTATACAATTCTACAAATTTCCTCCAAAGAAATTGCATGGAGTGTTTACAAAAGTCTGGCTTTAAAATTGATTCACAAAAAATTATGCAAGCTCTTGTTAAAGTTAGGAATATAAAGAAACTGCTTGAAAATGCTGGTGTGACAGATGCTTTAAAAGAATCTGAATTAATAGTTTCTTTCTGTCTGAATAAGGATAGAATTATTATATACAAAGATAACCCTGAAATTTTACCTCATGTTGAGAAAAAGATAGACAGTATTGTCTTAAGGAGAATACAAAGAGAACCATTACAATATATTATTGGATTCACAGAATTTTACGGATTTAAAATAAAGACTGTGCAGGGTGTTCTTATACCAAGACCCGAAACAGAATTGCTTGTTGAAGAATCCATTAAAATAATAAAAAATATCAACAATGATGAAATTAAAGTGCTTGATTTATGTACGGGGACAGGGTGTATAGCCATTGCAATCGCAAAAAATTTTCCAGAAATTAGTATTTATGCAACAGATATATCCAGTGAAGCCATTCAATGCGCTCGAGAGAATGCTGAAATAAACGGGGTTAATAATATAATTTTTATTAAAGGCAATCTTTTTGACCCTTTAATTGATTCAATATTTTTTGATGTCATAGTCTCTAATCCTCCATATATCAAAACTTCTGAAATAAACAATCTTCAGTTAGAAATAAGCAAATGGGAACCTATTGAGGCGCTTGATGGAGGGAAGGACGGCCTTGATTATTACAGAAAAATATTACAGAATGCCAAAAATTACTTAAAACCAGATGGATTTATTATTTTTGAGATGGGAGAAGGTCAGGCTGAACAAATAACGAAAATTGCTGAAGAAAAAGACTATAGTATATTTTCAATAAAAAGAGATTATTCAGGAATTGAAAGGATTGCGATAATAAATTTAAACAAATATTAGAAAGGAAATAATATATGTCACTTTTAGAGGAGAATAAAAAATTAGAACAATTAGATAAACAATATATATGGCATCCATTTACTCAAATGAAAGAATGGGTTGAAGATGTGCCTGTAATTATTACAGAAGGCAGGGATTGTTTCATTAAGGATATTTATGGTAAATGGTATCTTGACGGTGTATCATCTTTATGGGTGAATATCTTTGGACACAGAAAAAAAGAACTTGATGAGGCAATAAAGGCACAGGTTGATAAAATATCTCATAGCACTTTGCTCGGACTGAGCAATGTTCCTGCAATAGAATTTGCGGAAAAACTAATAAATTTAATACAAAAGTTATACAGTAAAGAACAAACAATAAATAATTTGCCTGATAATAAAATACTATCAAAAGTATTTTATTCAGATAATGGCTCTACTTCGGTTGAGGTAGCCTTAAAAATGGCTTTTCAGTACTGGCAGCATAAAGGAATAAAAGAAAAAACAGCTTTTGTTTCTCTTAAAAATGCGTATCATGGTGATACAATTGGAGCAGTCAGTGTCGGAGGAATTGATATCTTTCATAAAACCTTTGAACCTTTGCTTTTCAAAACATATAAAGCTCCTTCACCTTATTGTTACAGGTGTGAGCTTAATTTGGAATATCCTTTATGTAATCTGTCATGCGCGGGAAAGCTTGAAGAGATATTTAGAGAGAATGCTTCTCATATAGCTGCTTTTATTATAGAACCAATGGTTCAGGCAGCTGGTGGAATGATAGTGTCGCCCCCCGGATACCTGAAAACTGTCCATGATATATGTAAAAAATATAATGTGCTGATGATAGCTGATGAAGTTGCTACAGGATTTGGAAGAACAGGAAAATTGTTCGCATGCGAGCATGAACAGGCATGGCCTGATATAATGTGCCTTTCAAAAGGCATAACAGGTGGATATCTGCCTCTTGCTGTAACTCTTGCCACAGAGGAAATTTATGATGCTTTTCTTGGTGAATTCAAGGACCTTAAAACGTTTTTTCACGGACATTCATACACCGGGAATCCAATTGCCTGTGCTATTGCTATAGCAGCGCTTAATATTTTTGAAAAAGAAAATATTCTTGAAAATGTAATGAAAAATACAGGGATTCTTGAATTATGGCTTGAAGAAATCAGTGAATTTAAACATACAGGCAATGTCAGGAATTGTGGTATGATGGCAGGGATAGAATTTGTCAGAAATAAAAAAACTAAAGAACCTTTTGCATGGGAAGAAAAAATAGGCTGGAAAATTGCTTTTAGCGCAAGGGATAAAGGAGTATTTATACGTCCTTTAGGCAATGTAATAGTTATTATGCCGCCGCTATCTATTAGTGAACGAAATTTGGGACAACTTTTAAAGTTTATAAAAGAATCAATTATAGAAGTATTGGGTTAACACAACACTAATAGACTAAAGGCAAACAGCTCACGGCTCATGGTTAACATATAACAACATTATTATATTGGCGTGAAAAGAAATTAAGTCAGACAAGAAACCACAGACAGCGATAGAAGAAATTGAACCATATGAGTATTTAGGGAAAATAATATAATATTTAAGTTAAAGAGGAACGAGGGTTATGCTATGAAATTCAATATAATACTTGAACCCTCTGAAGAAGGCGGCTTTAATGTGTCGGTACCGGCATTGGACGGTTGCTTTACGCAGGGCAATACCGAAATTTCAAACGCTAAAGAGGAGATTTATGCCTATCTTTAAGGGCTTAAAAAATTGAATCAGATCTATTAATACCGCCAAACAAGTAAAAGAAAAAATAGAAAACCTGACAAAACAGCTATTTTTTAAACTTTACATTACCCTATGTTCTTATGCTTTACTTAATTAAAGACACCTGCAATATCTAAAATAGGAGTAATATAAGCTATACCCATACCAGGAATATCCATTTCTCCGGCTTTCTTCACAGCATCAAATATGTTTGAACTTATATCTTCCTTGCATACTATTAAAATAATCTCTTTTTCTGGAACAATAGCCAGCCCGAGTAGCCCTAATCTCTGTCTTGTTCCGGTGCCACGTGCAAAAAACAAAGTAGCTCCTCCAGCTCCTGCATCAATAGCAGCTTTTGCTACTTTATCTCCCTTACCTCGCTGCACAATACAGGTTATAAGATGCAAATGAGTGTTATTTTGTTTATCAGTATTACTCATGTTCAGCCTCCATTTTTAGTTGCTAATTAGACCTATGTGCATGTCTGACATAAAGTCCCAATAATAAAATATTTAGAACCGGATACGCTGAAGCAAGAGCTATTATTCCGAATCCCTCAGCGAAACCGGTAGCATGGCTTAGGGCAATCCCTATAGTAATCTTAAGAGGTACTGTTACGGGTCCGGTTGTCACTGAACCTCCATCCCATGCTATATTGACAAATTCCTCATCGCTGATTATAGTCAGCAGAAATAGCAGTATATAAGGTGGTAAAAGAAGCATGAGCAAATTGATATGATATACAGTGGAGACTATTCCTAATCCTGCCCCGATACCAACGCCGATAGCTACTGCCTGGCTGAATAACCATTTTTTAAACGCTCCCTGAGTTACGTCTTCAACCTGCTTACCAAGAATATTGAATGCAGGTTCAGCCAATGTCGCTCCATAACCAAGAATAACGGCAAAAAAAACTACAATTACTTTTCCAATATCGGATGGATACAAAGACATTCCAGGGGGGTGAAATGCAATTGGAAGACGATTCCCTACCTGATTTCCAAGTTCTGCCAGACCCAAACTCAATCCAGAATTAAAGAGAAATAATCCTACAACTGAAAAAGCTATTCCAACAAGATATTGAGAAATTGGAATCCCTGTTTCCTTTAGCTTATATTTCATGAAAATCCATAAGAAAACAGAAACAGGAGCTATTGCTCTTATAGACATGATCATTGAATCAATCATGATTTTAATAATAGAAAATTCTTCTCCTCTGTTTAAATAACGTCCTGCTTCAGCCACATCAAGCATAGTTCCTGAAGCTTTAAGAATATAAGTAAATATTATCACAAAAAATATAGGCATAACAGAGATCAGACCGACCATTCCAAACCCCGCCATGCTCGTCTCAGCTTTGCCTGTTGCTCGAGATACACCAAGTCCAAGGGATAATACTAATGGACACAGCACAGGACCAACAATAACAGCGCCTGTATCCCAGGCTAACCCGATTGCGCTGGCAAGAAGATTGTTACGTGTAGCGAGTAAGGTAGTAATTATACATAGACCGACAATAGGAAGAATAATCGGCTTAAGACTCCATCCAAAAAGGAAGCGCAGAGTACCAATAACTACAGCAACTCCTACTCCTAAGGAAACTATCCCGCTTAAATAAATTGGATGCTTAACAAGTAGTGAGTATAGCAAGGGAGATTTTTGAGGGTCAACCCCTGAGCCTGCAATCTGTAGAGATCCAATAACAGGTTCACCAAACGCACCAACAATTCCTAAAGCAAAAGCAAAAGCCAGTAATATAAACAATGAGCATTGCTTTGGAAGATTATCCCCTATTATCTCCCCAACAGGGGCTAAGCCGATTCTTACTCCTTCAATAAAAAAAAGTAGTCCGAAGACAACCATTGAAGTCCCACAAGCTATCAATATGCTTTTTGAAAGGCCATACTGCAAAATTATTATCTGGAACAAAATGAGATATAGACAGACTGGCACGACAGTAATGATCTGTTCCTTAAGCTTGTGCCATGTATATGGTGCAAGAATTTGTACTGCCTGCCAGAAAGTAACTCTGATCTGATTATTATTTGAGTTGCTCATTAATACTTAAAATCACAAATCTGCTGGTTTATACGGATTAAAACATATAATTCTTTTAAAAAGCAACTATAGATTTTTGAAATCTATTATATATTTACTAATTAAATATTGATAATGTCTTATTCGCCTGTTCTGGATTAAATACAATACATGTTTAACATTTCAAGATAGTAATAAAGTGTGACATTTTAAAATAGTAATATTACCAATACTTCTAAGTCTTTACGTTTTGCCTTAATGATAGTATATTAAAATCATGAAAACAACAGCAAAAAAATCAATAATAAAAGCGGCCGATTATCGCAGTATCGTATATACCTTTTTTAAAGAGAGGTGAAAATGAAAGAAAGAATAGGAGAAAAAATAGGCTGGACCGCAGGTTGGATAGGGGGATTCATTTGGGTATTTATACTATCTATTGTTTTTCTTTCCCATGAAAGAATTGTTCAGGGGCTATCAGGAATAGCTTTGAACGTCATTGCCATTATCTCTATTGTTTTCTTTGCACCGTGGAGATTTCCATTAACACCATATTGGAAGCTCATTCTACCTCCATATGGAATGTTCTTTTTATCTATAGTTTGGGCCATATGGTCATATGGTTGCATTGGAGCTGCAGGGCTGAGATGGTGGGATATATTCTGGCTATTACCCATTTTTTTACCATTTCTTATGATGCCATTTGGGAATTTAGCTAAAAAGAAATGGGCAGACTCTATCACTCAACAAAGCACTCCGAAAGATGCAGCAGAGCCGCGGCACTGAACTTAGATAATTATTTGAGAGAAATTTAATAAAAATTTGTAGCACTTGGGATTGGCACATTTAACAAAGGTTTAATTACAGGAAAGAAGGCTATTATTTTAACGTTTATGAATCAAAAGAACATGGATTTAAGTCTGAAATATTAGTGAAATTTTACAATCGCCTTTTGAATTGACTTGGTGCTAAAATAATCAATATGTTTGAATGAAAAAAAGATCCTTATTAAAAAGCAGAATATCTTAAACAAGCTTACGATATTGACTCAGTTTAAAGGCTTTATGAAAAGATGGTGGATTATACATGTCAAAAATAGAAGAAATCGAGGCTATATACGAGAACCTTTCTGAACCTATTCAGAAGATAGCAAAAAAGAACTTTGAGTTGCTTAAAATTAATCCTTCATATCCATACCTTCATTTTAAAAAAATCAGTGATTTTTATCAGTGCGAACTGGAATGAATTACAGATGAAAATGTGTTTGATTTTTTCCTATGCTACATCAGCTCAGGTTTGTGGCTATGGAAGAAAGGACTGTAATACTTCTTGGAAACCGCTGTTTTAATCATATTCATTGCCACATATGCGGGGATTGCTCTCGGCGGGATACCGGGACTGGCTCTTGACAGAACAGGTGTTGCGTTGCTGGGCGCAATAGCAATGATTGTCATAGGCGAATTGACTCCTGAACAGGCAATAGGGTCAATTGATGTTTCCACCATTTTACTGCTTTATGGTCTTATGGTCATTTCATCTCAGTTGAGGCTGGGTGGTTTTTACACATGGGTATCAGCGAAAATTGTGCGGTTTGTAAATGTCCCTGACCGGTTTCTCATGGTTATGATGTTAGTGAGCGCTTTGCTTTCAGCATGCCTTGCAAACGATATAATATGCCTGGCATTTACTCCTGTGCTTACATTTTCCCTCCTTGAGGCAGGTCTTAATCCTGTACCATTTCTCATCGGACTCGCCGTATCCAGCAATATAGGCTCGGCAGCAACGATAATAGGAAATCCTCAAAATATGCTTATAGGCCAGCTTGGCGGGCTTAAATTCGCCCATTTCTTTTTCTGGTGTGCACCGCCTTCTGTACTGTCTCTTGCAGCAGCTTACATTATCATAAGAATTTCGTATCGTGGAAATTTCTATTTATTTATGCCTGTTTCTGTTGGAGAACAGCAGTGGCCTGCGTTCGACAGGCATCAGAGCACAAAAGGGATATGGGCTGTGGCTGTCCTCGTGGTCCTCTTTTTTACTGAGATTCCGAGAGAACTCACTGCTATAACCATAGCCGGCCTCCTCCTTTGCAGCAGGAAGATTGAGACCAGATCAATACTCGGTTCTGTAGATTGGCATCTGATAACATTATTCTGTGCGCTTTTTATTGTGATAAAAGGTGTAGAACTCATACAACTCCCTTCTGTTTTTATCAAACTTTTAAACTCCAACGGCATAGATATTCACAACCTCTTTACCCTGACTATTGTTTCTGCCATATTCAGTAACCTTTTCAGTAATGTACCGGCGACCATGCTTCTGACAAAATTCCTCAGCCCTGATGATCATCTTCAGTGGTATGTGCTTGCCCTATCAAGCACTTTTGCAGGAAACCTCATAACTATTGGCAGTATTGCCAATCTGATCACAATTGAAGGAGCAAAGAAGTTCGGAGTAGTCATAAGTTTCAAGGAACACGCAAAAACAGGAATCCCGGTTACGGTTGTTTCACTTCTTATAACTCTTATCTGGATAGGTATTTTCAGGTAATACTATGGGAAAAGATATATGCCTGTCTCTTATACTACACTATGAAACTTTTTATCAGCAATTTCAGGTGAACAAGAGACGAGATTGCTTCATGATAAGACTATTCAAAATTATTGTCAGTGGTGAAAAATGAGAACCAGAGTCAGGAGAATCGGTGTGCATGTTTCTATTTCAGGTGGATTACATCTTAGCCTGGAAAGAGCTTACGCTCTTGGATGTAATACGATGCAAATATTTTCACATAATCCTAGAGGATGGGCTGTAAAAGGAATACCCCAAGGAGCCGCGTCATATTTTAAAACACGCAGGAAACAATTGAATATTGCACCCCTCTATATCCACACCTCTTACCTTATTAATATTGCTTCAGGAGATAGGATTTTGCGAAAAAAATCTCTTGATATGCTTATCTGTGAAATGCAGAGGGCTGATGCAATCGGAGCTGACTATGTGATTCTTCACACTGGAAGTGCAGCCGGATATGATGAGCAGCTTTCAAGGATGAGGGCAATCGAGACTCTGAATGAGATTGTATTGTCTGGCGAATGGAAAGCAGGTCTTCTGCTTGAAAATACTGCAGGTGAAAAAGGCGATATTGCTGCAACGATTCACTCCCTTTCAGAAATTCTGAACCATGTTAACGAGTCATTCATATCTGGAATATGCTTTGACACATGTCATGCATTTGCAGCCGGGTATGACCTTCGTGATTATAAGGGCATCCTGAATATCTCGAATGAGATTGAAAAATACATCGGGATTGACAAGGTAAAACTTTTCCATCTGAATGATTCAAAAGGCAGCTTGGGTTCGCATATCGACAGGCATGAGCATATTGGTATTGGAAAAATCGGAGCTAAAGGCTTACAGGAATTGATTAACTTTGAACCTTTCAGGAAAATACCGCTGATTCTCGAAACACCCAAAAAGAAAGAAACGGATGACCCTATGAACTTAGAGAGAGTAAGAAAGATGATCAAAGCAAAACATTAATTCAATAGTTGAAAACCATTTTTCTTAAAATAGAAAATGCAATATAAGTAATGAAAATGTTTGGAAAAAATTTATTTTTTGATACCTTGAGTAAATTTAAAAATGCATTGCAATGAATATGTTATGAATAAGTAAACATAATGTCATAATCTGAAAATATCTCAATTTATTGACACTTATTTATTTTGAAATCCATTCTGAAACAGTCTGAAATTTAGTTACATGTATGCAACGGACTATTTTTATAAATATCAATTTCGTTTCAGGAGAGTTAATGATTTTATTAAGATTGGAATGTTTCCGTATGAGTATTTTGGCTAATGCTGACCATTTTCTACCTTTTCTTAAAGGTATAGCATCCCCTAAAATAGTTAAAGATTCAGCATTCATATAATCTTTTTCTGTATTCGTTCTTGTGTCAATGAGAAGGGAAACATGATTATTTTTTAGAATATTTTTATATTTCTGCGTCTTTCGGGGTGTAGCAAATACAATTCCATTCTCATTGGGAACAAGTGCGTATGCAATCATAGAAGTATAAGGTTGTCCAGCTGATTCAGTTGCAAGTACAGCATAAAGCTGGTCTTTATCTAAGGCATATAACCTTTCCATTATTGGTGCACTGCCTTTTTTTACTCTGTCAGGTATTAATTCTTCTGATTTATTCATATTACACCTTTATAAAAGACCACTGGCTTAAGGCTGAAGTCTTATAAGTGCTTGAAATTATAGCTAACCCAAAAGCACAAATGAATATTCTTAATTAATAAAACTCTCCTTCTATAATAGAAACAATTAGTTAGCAGTAAACAAATCTAAACAAAAGAAGAATAAAAATATACAGCCAGAATATACCACAAAAGCAGAAATTAATAAAGAGAGATAAAATTTAATCAGTATAATTTAATAGGAAGTTTTTTCTTTGCCGCATGTATAAATGGGTGTTAAAGGTCAACTTTCCATCTTGGAAAGGGCATATTTGTTTCGCTTTTACAAACTCATGCCTGCTTAAAAACTCCGTAAACATTGGAAGGTCATAAAAAAGGGCGTACTCAAAGAGTATCTTTCCATAGGCCATAGGCTGAAGGCTGAAGGATAATAAAAAACAGGCCATAGGCTGAAGGCTTAAGGCTGAAGCTGTGATTTTTGAATGCTCCATAACAGTTTGCCTACTTCAACTATTAACATTTTTGATTCTTTAATATCTGCTTCATTTATATAACCTAAATCTACTGAGAATTCTAAAAGATATTCAACCTCTGCGACAGAACCAAGCGCTATGTCTATGAAATGTACAAATTCTTTTTTGCTTTTTCTGTTGTAGCCTTCAACAATGTTTGTTGGTATCGATAAAACAGCTCTTCTTAGTTGAGTTGTAAGCGCAAATTGCTCATGTCTTGGAAATGATTCGGTTAACTTGTAAATCAATAACGCAAGCTTATGAGCTTTCTGCCATGCAATTAAATTTTTGTAATTAGCCATTAAATTGATTTTATCATAACTTCAGCCTTAAGCCTAAAGCCTTAAGCCTAAAGATATTCCTTATAGGTAGGCTCGCAATGAAAATAGGCCATAGGCCATAGGCTGAAGGCTGAAGGATAATAAAAGCTTTGAGTTATAAGCAAAGTTTTATTTCATAGAATGTTTGTTTTCTTCAGCCTTAAGCCTAAAGCCTTAAGCCTAAAGATATTCCTCATAGGTAGGCTCGCAATTATAAAGATGACTTGAAGATGTGGAATACTGGGACCAGTTTCAATTCCTCATAGGTAGGCTCGCAATATGCCTAAAAATGAATTTCTTATGATTGCCTTGCGTTGTTTCAATTCCTTATAGGTAGGCTCGCAATCCATTTTTTTATAATAAAATTAAGCTGTTAAAATTTCAAAGAACAGATACTTGTTATTAACATATCAAATAAATTATTGTTTTTCAACAAAATTATATTTCGTCGCTCATCTGATATTTTTACACTATTTGAGGTTGACGACATATTAAATTAATAGATAAATTCTTCACCTCCTTTTTTTACTCCTATTATTTCTCGTTTTGTGTACCATTCTGTTCTAAATGTATAAATAATTACAGAATCCTCTTCTTCTTTAATAATTTTTTTTATTTCCAATTTTAGCTTCTCAAGATTTGATTCCGTTATTTCACCTTCAAAAACAGAATTTTGAACCCAATAAAGATATTTCCTGCAGGTTTTTAAAACCTTTGATACTCTTTTCTCATTTATGTCATAAACAAGAATTACTTGCATTTACCAATTAGAAATAAACGGTTTATATTCTTTTTCTCCCATTAGATGTTTTTGAATTTTATAAAGTTCAAGACGAATCATCTGTCTGTATGAAACATTTCTTCCAAGTTCTTTATGCTGAATCGTGCTACTTATTCTTTCATCCATCTCACGAATAAATATTTCTCTTCCTTTATCATTTAAAACTACGCCATTAAGTTTTTGTTCAAAATGTTGTTTCTTTAACATTCCCTTATTAATAACTGTAAAAATTACCCTATCAGCAATGATTGGCTTAAATATTTCTGCAACATCAAGATTTAAAGTAAATCTCCTAAAGTTTGTTGCGTGAAGAAATCCAATTCGCGGGTCAAGATGTGTCTGGTAAATTTCACTCAGACAATATGTATAGATAAGAGAATTACCAAAGCTGATCAATGCATTAAGTCTATTTTTTGGTGGTCTTTTTGTTCTTTCTTCAAATATAAAATGTTCATTATCAAGAATCCTATCAAATGCATAATAATATTGCTCTCTAATATTTCCCTCTATAGCCATAAGTTCATTTGTATCTTCACATGATTGAATAGAATTAGAAATACTAATAATTTTCTCAATTATTTCTGAAAGTGGCTTCCCTCTTGCTGAATAATAAGCAAGTACTTTTTTAATATTTTCAATTGCGCCAAAAACGAACTTTTTGGCAAGTGCAAGTCTTTTATCATTGTCAAGGTAATGTTCAGCTTGCTTTAGAATCATATATCCTGAATTTAAGTGTTCTCTCGGATAAAATGAGCCTATATAATAGCCATAATAATTAAAAAAGTGCATTATGATTTCACTCTCTGTAAGAAACTCAAGAAGGCGTTTATTAATAGTAACCTCACCAAATAT
>JACAFE010000047.1 GCA_013388435.1 Nitrospirota bacterium
AGGACATTGGTCTCTTTTTTTAAAATATCTGTAAGCTCAAGAGATAAGGTAGTTAAAATTTCAAAGACCTCCTCCTCTTTCATCTCCTCAGTAAATATCACAGCGATATCCACATCTGATTCTTTCTTCGGGAGACCTGATGCCCATGAGCCATATAAAAACGCCATGTCTATATTAAAAAAATCAGCTTTATTCTGGAAATAAAACTTTATTGCTGAAATTGCCTCATTTTTATCCATAATTTTTATCATCCCTGAAAATCCCTTAAAATTCCTTTTACAACAAATTCTGTATCAAATAAACTTATTAAGCCTGTGTGTTTTGATGGAATCTTATTGATTATTTGTAATAACGACTTAAATTTCTCAAGAACTATTTTTTCAATTTCATTCATTCTTTATATCTGATTCCTTCATCTTCTTGATTTAATAATTAAGTCTTTTTAAAACTTTTTTTAACTAATTAGAAATTTCATTAAATAGATCCATTTTCCTTTTTTAAATAATCATTAAGGTTTGCATGGCTAACCGCTCTTAGATTCAATTATATCATTTTAGAATAATTTAGAATAACCTTTGTATAAGTTCACGACATATGAGATAAACGAGATATTTCAGGAAATTCTCGTCCTACCTGATTACTAAAAAAAACGATTGTATGATAAGATAATTTTACTTATGAGAATTTATCTTGATGTTTATTGAAATTAGGAAGGCAGGACTACAGGCTTTGGCAAAGGCTTTGGGTCCTATAGGGATGGTCCGTTTTCTTCAGCAGTATAAGTGTGGGATCGGCGACTATACAAAAGAAAGACATAATCTGTCTCCTCTACTATCAGCCCCTTCGTTTTCAGGTGCTTGAGTAGTACTTTGCCTTACTCTGTCCATTATTTGCCCCTTCCTCCTTGCCTTTATTTTATAGTGGTCAATTTAATTTGAGTTTTTTGGTCAGTTTAATGTGAGAGATAACAGTATGGCTTATATTCAGTATTATTATGGTCAATACTATAAGGCAATATTAACACAGGTTATTTTGCGCCTATAGCAATACAACGTTAGCAGAACTGTTTGCCAAGATTATAGACATTGCCGTAAAATATAACGTATGCAAATAATTGTTGCGATACCTCAGGGTATTTGCCTTGTGGGTCGCCATTCATATTGAACTGTGGCAGAGACCGCAGAGTATTATATATTTATAAAATGAAAGTTATTACAAAAATAATTCTCTTTTTCATTATTTTTTCTTTGGCATTCTGGTTGATGCGAACGGTCAACCATGGGAAACTGCTATTAATAGACCTGCAAGATTTAGGTGGGATACCATGGCTTTACTCAGCCATATGCCTTATCTTTAGCATCCTTGCTGCCTTTACCATTCAGAAAGAATGGGAAAACTGGAATCATCTCGTTGAATCTATCAAGGGAGAAGCAGATGCCATCCGCGAATTATGGCTTTTTTCCCGTCATTTATCAAATGATCTTAAAGGAAATATTCTTGAATGTATAAAGAACTATCTTTCCACTATTCATAGAGAATAGCCTGTAATGGAACAAGGGAAAAGAAGTGAGTCAGAAGAAAATATTTTAGATGCTCTCCGAAATGAAATAACAAGGCTGACAGAAGGAAAAGGAAAAATGAAGCTCATCCCTCTCTTTAATGATATCGTAAAAAATCGCAATAGACGACTTTATCAAAGCGCAATTCATATTCCACACATCTTAAAGAATACTCTCATCTTCGCCGATGTTTTATTGATCTTTCTTTCCCTTTTCATTGGTGTAAAGAATCCGTGGATCGATTATATTTTCACATTAAGCATCGGGGTATTGGCATATACGATATATATTGTTATTGATGACCTTGATAATCCCTTCAGGCCGGGAGCCTGGCATTTGACACCGCAGGATTATAAGGTATTGCTCGGTGATATAAGTAAAAACACAGTATCCCTTTCAGCTTTAAGCTAATTGCTGATCACTAAAGGCTAATTTCGGCAGTGAAAAATAAAACGTTGCACCTTCATCAGCTTTTCCCTCTGCCCATACTCGCCCACCATGCCGTTTGACAATACGTTGAACAATGGCAAGTCCAATCCCGGTCCCTTCAAACTCTTCACTTTTGTGTAAGCGTTGAAAAACACCAAATAATTTATCTGCATATTTCATATCAAAACCGGCGCCATTATCTTTTACATAGTAGATGTATTCATCTTTTTCGATTTTGCAGCCAATTTCAATAATCACTGTTTCCTTATGCTTTGTGAATTTAATTGCATTTGAGATAAGATTGTACAGTACCTGGTGAAGCATTATTGAGTCTCCATACACTGACGGTATGTCTTTTACATCTATTAGCGTCTTTTCTGATGTTAAAACCTTTAGTTCCTCAACTACATTTCTTGCAAGTTTGTTCATGTCAACAACTTCAAACTTTATTTGTTGTCGTTCCGAACGAGAGAAAGCTAAAAGATCGTCGATAAGCCGGCTCATTCTTTGCACGTTTTCCTGGATGATATTCAGTTCTTCTCTCCATTTATCATCAAGATTGCCTGAATATTTTTTCAGTAGTCTTTTGGCAAAACCTCCGATAACAATAAGCGGCGTACGCAAGTCATGTGAAACCGAATAATTGAATGTTTCTAATTCCTTATTGAGATCAGTTATTTGTTGAATGTTTTGTTTGAGTTTCATATTCAGTTCTTTTTCACGTGCCAATACTATTTTGAGCGTGGAAAATATATAGACAACCAGCAAGAAAACACTGAATTCAACAACCATGTTCCAATAAGGAATAAGGAAATGTGAATATGAGGACTTTACCATAATATCTGACACAATCCAAGTAATGGCGCTTACAATAGAGATAAAAATGCCCGGCCATTTGCCTGCAAACCAGGTAACAAGAGCAATCGGAATTAAATAAAATATAATGAAAGATAGATCAGGACCTGTCAGGTAATCAATAAAACCGAGCAGTATTGTAAAAACTACCCCTGATATTATTAATGCTGCTTTAGATAATGATCCGAGATATTTTAAAATAATCATGTTTTATCCAAATTACTTTCCATCACCCGATAAATCTCTTTATTTTAATATCGTTGCTTTTAAAATATCCGGCCTTCGTTACCTTTAAATTCGGGAATAAGTGATGCTGTCCTTTTGAAATTCTTCAATAATTTCATCGGTCAGAGATGGACGAATTTTAGACAAAATTTCAACAAAGGCATCGGTAGTTACCCTATAATCCTGTTTGCTCGCATATTCCTGCTCAAAGGCAAATTGAGCTACCTGTTGAAAGAGGTATTCAATATCCGCAGGTGTAAACCGTGAGGTCATCCCGATAATCAGATTCAGATCAATTTCCTCCGTATTGAGCTTGGAAAGATAATGTCCAAGGATCGTTTTTCTTCCATCCTCATCCAGACCGCCAACCGGTATGATGCAATCAAACCTTCCGGGACGAAGCAGAGCAGCATCCAACTGTCGGATATAATTGGTGGCACATACAAGTAACACCTTGTTACCCTGATTTTTGAGCAGCGGAACTTGTTTAAGAAATTCATTTGTAATAGACTTATCAACTCGCGTTGCCATATCCCGATTAGATGCAATCTCTTCAAACTCATCGATAAAAATAACCGCTTCTTCGAGATTTCGTGCTTTCTCCATAACATTGTGCAAATTAACTCCAATCTTCTCCACACCATCCACCATGAGCATGCTGGGCAAAATTTCGATGTACCACCACGATAGGACGCCTGCTATTGCTTTAACAAAATGAGTCTTGCCGGTGCCTGGAGGTCCAAAAAAAATAATGGTCTTTGGAGGAATTACTCCATGCTTTCTTGAAAGGCTCTCTTCCGTCAGGGGAAGAATAATTCTCCGTTGTACTAATTGTTTTGGCGGCTGGGAATCAGATATGGTTTCCCATACTTCCCTACCAATAGTACGGGCACCCATCTCGGTTAGGATATCCTTTCTTTTGTAGTCCATGTATTCCTTAAGGGCTTGATCCGTATTCTCGAGAAAATCTATACATGCAGTTCGCAAGCCTACATCACGTCCGAGTTTTTCAGACATAAGCCATTTATGCTGTAATATTTTTGGCCAAATGTCGGCAGCAATATCAGGATCAAATTTTATACCGCTTATTTCAAAGATAGCGCTTGCGCATTCTTCTGGGGATGGCGTCTCAAGTAAGGCTATATTCATAATTTACCTCTTTTTTGTTATTGAATTGTATTGATAAATTCTACAATAAAAATTATGAAGAACTAACGAAGATATATACGGTATATTCAGATTAATATTTTCGAGACCAAAAAATGTGTCGAAAGAACAAATAAATTACAATTGATACTATAAAAAAAACAGTAATATGCTCAATACGTAGAATATCCTTTTTTATGATTTGAAGAGTATGTCCTCCCACGTAGCCCACTCCAACCCATACTATAACGGTTAACAGAGATGATAGTAAATCAATCACAAGAAATTTAATGCGCGGCATCTTGAGAATACCGGCAACCAGGAATATTTCACCAATAAGGCGACCTCCTATCAGTATAAATAGTATCCCATATTTGTTGAATTTATTTTCAAGCATTTCAAGTCGATGTGGGGGTAGTACCTTGCGAAATCCTCTAAGCTTAATAATCATACGGCCATACTTTCTTCCAAAGGAATAAAAAAGGTAATCTCCGATTAGTACTCCCGAATATACTATTACAAGAGCATAAACTGGTTGTATAACTTTCGAAGAGATTAAAAGTCCACATAATATAAGCGTGACACCTTCAGGAAATGGAAAGCCGATACCCCCAAGAAGAAGGAGAATAAACAACCCCAAATAAGGGAAATGACCTGTAATTGATGAAAGGTACATATTAAAGTTTTAGGTTTTATTATAAATAATACCTTAGATTGCCGGAACATATTTCATGATGACCCTTGCACCAAATACTCCCAAAAAGGCTGAGAAAACTACAATAGGCAAAAGAATTGTCCAGTGAATGTAACCCAGAGGAATTACATTAAAGAAGTCTCTTAAAAAAGGAGTATAGAGGACTATAAGCTGCAAAATGATACCCGCTGCCATTGCAAGGAGCAGCCATCTATTCGATAAAATGGACAGCTTATCCATCTGCCGAACAATCATTATCCTGACAAATGAAAATAATATTACACTAGTAAAAACCATTGTCTGTGCCAATTTTATCCCACCCATGCGAAGTCCGATATAAAAAATTATAAGCAGTACTATAACCTTTTTTATTCCGCTGAATGCGATTAGCATCTTTACACCCCTATTGAGCACCGGCTCTCCTGCCTTTCTGGGCTGTCTCCTGATAATACCCGGGTTAGCAGGGTCTACAGCAAGGGCACTTGCAGGCAGGATATCTGTTACCATATTGACCCATAGAACCATAATGCCTGTCAGTGGAATATAGCTAAAGAATGACAGAATCAATATAACAAAGACCTCTGACAGATTGGCACTGAGAAGATAATTCACAAATTTCTTTATGTTATCGAATATCCTTCTTCCTTCTTCAACAGCATCTACTATTGTCTTGAAATTATCATCCAGCAGAATCATGTCTGAGGATTCCTTTGCCACATCTGTTCCCCTTAATCCCATAGCTATCCCAACATCAGCCTGCTTAATGGCTGTTGCATCGTTAACTCCGTCTCCTGTCATTGCAACATAATGACCGTTTTTCTGTAATGCCTGAGTTATTTTGTATTTTGTCTGCGGGGTTGCCCGTGCTACTATGTCTATTGCCTCAACATCTCTTGATAACTCTTCGACGGCATGTTTATCAATATCTTGACCCTCCACTGCATTACTGCCGATTCCAACCTCTTTGGCTATTGCTTGTGCGGTCTTTTTATTATCACCGGTAATCATGACAACCTTTATTCCGGCTCCTTGGGCTATCTTTATAGACTGCCTAACCTCCTTTCTTGGAGGGTCTATCATACCTACAAGCCCTAAAAACACCATGCTTTTTTCAGCATCTTGCTCAGATGTCTCTGCAAATAACATTTCTTTATAGGAGATTGCCAGGACCCTTAATACCTCTCCCGCCATAGAATCTGCTACCGCCATAATTTTCTCCCTATCACCTGAAGTCAATGGCACTGTATTATCGCCTTTCAGAATTTTATCACACCCACTCAAAATAGCACTCAATGCACCTTTGGAATATGCTACAGTCTTTTCATCTATCTTGTGGATAGTAGTCATACTCTTTGTCTCGGAAGAAAAAGGTATTTCACCTAGCTTCGGATATTTCTTTCTCTCAGCAAGGGGATTAAGTCCTTTTTCCTTTGCTAAAAGCAAAAGACTTATTTCTGTTGGATCACCGAGATAGGTTTCATGTTCTTTCTCGTCTATGTTAATCTTCGCCTCATTACAGAGAACGGATGCTTTTAATAATAATGAAATGGCTTGAGTGTTGAAATCTTTGACCTCATCCGTTGTTTTTAATATTCCGTTAAAAACATATATCTTCTGGACCGTCATCCTGTTTTCTGTCAGTGTTCCTGTCTTGTCAGTGCATATTACATCTACAGAGCCGAGGCTTTCTACAACACTCAGATGCCTTACAAGTGCATTCTTCTCAAGCATCTTTTTTGTGCCCATAGCCAATGCAAATGTCATAACCACAGGGAGGCTTGCAGGTACAGCGGCTACACCGAGACTGATAGAATTGATAAGCACATCATAGAAACTCAGGTGTTCAAAAAAGTAATATGTTACTGCTATAACTGCTACAATTGCACTAATAGTAATAGTAATCTGTTTGCCAAGCTTTGTAATCTCCATTTGGAAAGATGTCGGTTGCTCTGTTATTTTATAGAGGTCTGCCGCAATCTTTCCTATCTCTGTAGACATCCCTGTTGCTGCTACCGCAACTTTTGCATTTCCTCGTGTCACATATGTTCCAGCGTAAACCATATCTGTTCTTTCAGCAAGTATGGTCTCTTGAGGCACTTCTATATTGGTCTTATCTGTGCTGACACTCTCACCGGTTAAAACCGATTCATCTACCTTTAATCCAAATCCCTCAATGATTCTTCCATCAGCTGGTATCTTGTCTCCTTCTGCAAGAAGAATGATATCCCCAGGGACTATCTCGCTGGCATCTATCTCCGTTTCTTTTCCATCCCTTAAAACTTTTGCTTTTATTTTCATAACCTTATGGAGGGATTGAATACTCCGGGCGGCTTTATATTCTTCAATAAAACTAATGATTGTGTTGAGGATTATAATCGCAAATATAAAAATGACTTCATGATATTTTGGAATATGTCCCGGAAGAAAACCCACTGACAAGGCAACAAAGGCTGAAAAGAAAAGGATGATATTGAAAAATCCTGTAAGTTCTCTAATGAATATCTTAA
>JACAFE010000058.1 GCA_013388435.1 Nitrospirota bacterium
CGCATTGGAAGTGAGACCCGCTTTGCGGGTCTGGAATTGAGTGCCGAAAAACGGCACTGGAAGTTAGTCGCTCTGGCGACTGGAATTTATCAAGCTATTTTTTGCGTTTATTGCGTTATAGCGTTCATTGCGTTATAGCGTTTGTTGCGTTGTAGCGTTGTAGTGTTTAATCAAAACTGCACGGAGCACGGCGAAACAACAAAGACAAATAACAACCCACTGACACCCTTAACAAAGGGGGAATTTTGTGAAGAAAAATTCATAATTGTGTAAAAAATCGCATATTCTTAATCTTAAATAATAAATAATATCAATGACTTAGAAACTGGCACGGTAGGTGCTAAGAAATTATGTGGTTAATATTATGGTTATTAATAGATTTTTATAATCATTAAATCTTTTTCCTGAATTAAGGGGGTTTTTATGAGGAATTTGTTGATTATATTTATATGCCTTTTGTTTATGGCTAATACTGCTCTTGCATTTTATGACGGCCACGTTTATATTAATGGAATTGTAAATAGTATTAGCTCAAATACAATTACAATTTCCCACACAAATTATAAAATTGACCAGAAATGTAAGATAGTTAAAATACTTAAGAAAAATAATTCCTTTCATGAAGCCCCTGCTCAAATGTCAGATGTTTCTACAGGCAAATCAATAACTGCAAAAGTAATTGGCGGCATTATATATGAAATAATTGTTGAGGAGTGGAAAAGATGAAACATAAATTATTATTAAAGCATGGTTGGTTTTTCTATATTTTAATTTTTATCATTTTTTCTTTCCTTTTTGTGTCATTTCAAAAAACAGATGCAGCGACAATGCAGGATTACTGTATTGTGCCGCCTTTTGTGTCACAAAGTGTACCGCCTTTAGTTATGTTTGAAGTTGGAAGAGAACATAAATTATATTATGAAGCTTATAATGATGCATCTGATTTTGATGAAGATGGCAGACTTGATGTAGATTACAAACATTCTATTGATTATTACGGTTATTTTGACCCATATAAATGTTATACATATAATAGTTCAGGCACTGGAGAGTTCAATCCTGTATCAGAAACAAGCACAAAGTTTTGTAGCGCTGGTCAGTGGAGTGGAAATGTTCTAAATTGGCTGGCTATGTCAAGAATGGATGTTCTTAAAAAAGTGCTTTATGGCGGGCATAGGGTAACAGATAGCGATACTAAAACAGTTCTTGAAAGAGTTTTTATACCACAGGATGCACATAGCTGGGGCAAAGAACTTACTGGCAGACTTTGCTTTAACGGCTCAACTTATACATATAATTGCTGGAGAGATTCTGATTGTGATTCAGGCTCAACTTGTGTTGATAAATCGGTAAATTTAATTGGAATTCCAGCGGCTGACCCACCTAATGACTGTTCTTATTATTCTGCAATAAATAAAACAACAGCTACAAATGTTGAGGCTAATCAGAAAATATTGGTAGCAAGATATTCTCATGACCCTGCTGACAGTGATGATTTACAATGCGGAATTGATCATGGCAATTTATTGAATTCTTATGAGCCAGAAAATTTAATAGATTTTTTTAATGATGTCAATAGCTTTAGTGACCCGAGATTAGACCCAACTGTTGATCATTATGAACACTACAATATTATATCAGTTGTAGAATTTAAATCAGATGCAAAAGGCAGCTGGCAGTTTGCTGTTGATGGAGATGATGGTGTTGAAGTAGAGATAGTAACTGCTGATGATGCGAGCACAAGTTTAGGTATAGTATCTTCAAGGTATGAATGCCATTCATCATGTCCTACAACAACCCAGAGTGGTTGTACTGCCCCGCCCAGTCCTTCAAATAGTTGGTGCGGATGCAGTAATCCACCTGTTACAACTCCTATATACCTTGCAAAAAATACTTATTACAGAATGATTGTTAGACATTCTGAGAGAGCGGGTAAGGATGGTGTTAAGGTATGGGTAAAAAGCCCTGCAAGCGGGTCTACATGGGATATTTTTCCTAAAAACAATAAATCCTCAGGTGGAAGGCTTACTACAAGAACATGGGATATCGTTTCAGGAGCTGAATGCACTTTACAGGCAGCTTTATTTATAGAAAAAGGAAAACCTGTTATCGGAAATCCGGGCAAACAGCATCTTTTCTGTAACACTAACCTTTCTCTCACTGATCCCCCAATAATGAGAAAAATTGAAAACAGCTCTAAGAGAATATGGGAATGGGCTTCTAAAGAAAGACCTGTGTGCGGTAGCACTTTTGCTGATAGCAGCAGTGTTGGTACTCCAACAAATTATACGATTAGAGTTGAAGTTTGTAATTCATCAGTTGGCCTTGAACCAAATTGTAAAAATTATAGCGGAACTTATAAACCAATAGGTCTTTTACAAAAATATGGTGAAGGAGAAGGAGATAAAGTTTGCTCAAAAACCTTCACTAAATCATGCAGCACAGATTCTGACTGCAATATAAACACTGAAGGAATGTGTCTCGATCGTTCACAAATGTACTTTGGAATGATGACAACTTCCTACACAAAGAATTTAAGCGGAGGTGTTTTAAGAAAAAATATTGCAAGTATAACAGATGAAACTAATTTGAATAATGGTATTTTTCAGACTTCTGAAAATGTTCAGGGAAATATTATTATTACTTTAGATAGACTTAAAACAGTTGGTTTTCGATATTCAGATTATTCTTATCAAGATTCAAGTGGTGGTAATTGTGGATGGATAACAAACAGACCTTTGTCAGAAGGTGAATGTCGTATGTGGGGTAATCCTATAGCAGAAATGATGTATGAAAGCCTGCGATATTTTGCGGGCAAAGGGGCTCCTACAGCTGCTTTTACTTATTCTGACACAAAAGATTCAGGCCTTAGTCTTTCAAAACCTGATTGGGGATTTACAAAAGGAAGCAATGTTTATCAACCGTATCAAATGTATCCCGCCTGCGCAAGACCATTTATATTGCTGCTTAGCGATGTTAACACAAGTTATGATTATGATCAACTACCAGGTTCTGCATTCAGTTCATTTGCTGAAGATTCTGCAACGCCAAAGCTTAATATTAATGTGTCTGAATTAGCCGATATAATAGGAACTAATGAAAATATAGCAGGTAATAACTGGTTCATAGGTGAAAGCGGAAGCACGAATGATTTTATATGTTCCTCAAAGAATGTATCAAATCTAAGCACTATTAAAGGAACATGTCCTGAAGAACCTACCAAAAAAGGAACATATTATACTTCTGCTGTTGCTTACTATGGAAGGACTTTAATGAATCAGAATACTGGTAAACCTAATGTTAATACCTATGCAGTAGCTTTATCTTCTCCTGTTGCTGACCTCAAAATAAAGGCTGGAAATAATATTGTTACTATTGTGCCTATTGGTAAATCAGTAAGCGGTACTCATGGTGTATATGAAAGCTGCGCTCAAAAGTGCACTTTTTCAACTGACTCAGAGGAAAGATTTATAAGTTCATGTTCTTCAGATGCTTATTGTCCATCGAATCAAATAGTTGATGTATATGCAGATTCAATAAAATATGATTCTAATAATAATGTAATTTATGCTTTATTTAGAATAAATTACGAAGACGTTGAGCAGGGAGCTGACCATGATATGGATATTATAGTTAATTATGAGATATGCACTCAGGCTGCAATAGATGCAGATTATGGTTCATGTGCTGGGACTTTGGGTTCTAATATTGAGGTAAAACTTAATGTTGAATATGCAGCAGGTTCAATTGACCAGATTGCTGGTTTTGTTATTTCAGGAACAACAGCAGATGGTGTTTATTTGCCTGTGAAAGATAAGGATGTTGGTGAAGCTGATAGTAATACTCCTGATTTTGTTGCTAATTTACCTTTTACCTGGAGTAAAGTTTTTACGACAACAGGAAATGCCGCTGGTTTTCTTAAGAACCCTTTATGGTATGCAGCAAAATGGGGCGGGTTTGATGACCTTGATGGAGATAAAAGACCTTATAATGACGCAACATGTGGGACATCTTCACCAAATCCCAAATGTGCTGAATGGGATAAAGACGGGGATGGTGTGCCTGATAATTATTATCTTGTTGTTAATCCTCTTAAATTAGAAGAACAGTTAAATAGCGCTTTGCTTAGTATTTTAAGAAGAGCTTCTTCAGGAACAGCAGCTTCTGTTCTTGCCTCTGGAGAAGGAAGCGGTGCTAATATTGTGCAGGCAATTTTTTATCCTAAGAGGCTTTTTGTAAGCAAAGAAATAGCATGGACAGGTTCATTGCAGAATTTATGGTATTTTATTGATCCGTATCTTTATTCAAGCTCAATATTAGAAGATACTATAATGGATAAACGCTTAACTCTTGGTGAAGACTATTTATTGAATATGTATTTTGATCAGGCTGACCAGAAAACAAAAGCAATACGCTATGAAAGTTTGTTAAACGGGAATAAAGGAGCGCAACAAACAACTGTGCCGATTGAAGAATTAAAATTTTTGTGGGAAGCAGGTGGCTTATTACATAGCAGAAATCTATCTTCTTCACCAAGAACAATTAAGACCTCTTTAAATGGCAGTACATTAATAGATTTCAGCGTGGCAAATGCCAGCGCTTTGCAATCTTATCTTCAGGCATCAAGCATAGATGAAGCGAAAAATATAATTAATTATATTATTGGTGAAAGTGATATAGATTCAGATCTTTATCGTGACAGAATTGTTACATATACACAAATTCCTCCATCAGGCTCTACACCTGTAACAACAACAGGGATCTGGCGTTTAGGTGATATAATCAGCTCCACTCCAAGAGTTGTGTCATGGGTTAATCTTGCCAATTATTATGATGTATATAAGGATAGTACTTATAGAGCATTTATTAATTCAGATCATTATAAATACAGGGGAAATGTAATTTATGGTGTTACGTATGGGAATGGCATGGTCTTTACTGGCGCTAATGATGGAATGCTGCATGCATTTTATCTTGGAGCTTTTGAAATTAACAAGGATAGAACTTCATCTATAAAAGCTACTCTTAAAAATACTTCAGTTATGGGAAAAGAAGCATGGGCTTTTATACCTAAAAATACTTTGCCATATCTTAAATATTTAATGGATAAAAATTACTGTCACCTTTATTATATTGATGCGTCGCCAGTGGTTTTTGATGCAAGTATAGGCGATTCGTCTGTAATAGGTAATTACTGGAATCAGGATAAGACTGTTGATTCATGGAGAACAATACTGATAGGGAGCATGAGATTAGGAGGCGCATGCAGAAAGACAGGTGCATCATGCAGTAATTGTGTTAAAACACCAATATTAGATCCTGCAAACAATACTATAGGCTTAGGCTATTCATCTTATTTTGCTCTTGATATTACTGATCCTGCTTCTCCTTCGTTGCTCTGGGAATTTACTGATGAAAATCTGGGATTTTCAACAACAGGGCCAGCAATAATAAAAATAAATGCGAGAGATGCTGGTTCTAGTTCAAGTGTAGCAAATAAAAATAAAAATGGAAGATGGTTTGTTGTAATAGCTTCAGGCCCAACTGGTCCGATTGAGAATCTTCAATTTAAAGGCTTTTCTGACCAGAATTTGAAACTTTTCATTCTTGACTTAAAGACAGGCGAACTTCTGAGAACAATTAATACTGGAATAGCAAATGCTTTTGCTGGCTCTTTAACTAATGGCAATATTGATTATGACCTTGATTATCAAGATGACGCTGTCTATTTTGGCTACACAAAAGCTGAATACAATCCTCCAACATCTTCAACTGCATGGACTGAGGGTGGTGTTATAAGACTTCTTACAAGGGAAGACCTTGAAGCGGTGGATATATCTGCCACTGGAAACACTGCTCTAAATCCTGAGAACTGGGTATGGGAATATCTTATAAAGGATATCGGACCTGTAACATCGTCAATAGCCCATCTTGAGCATTTTCCTTCAAATACAAATAATATTCCAGACAAAGCATGGCTGTTTTTTGGTACTGGAAGATTCTTTTATAGAGAAGATGATATTACGAATGCAAGAAAACTTTATAGTATTAAAGAAAAATGTCTTGGAAAGATATTGAATATAAGAACTTTGACAGATCCTATTTGCGAGAGCGGCGATAGAACAAGTTTGTCAGATCTTAATAATGCAACAACAGAAGTATCTTTAGAAGAAGCTGATAATGGATGGTATATTTCTCTTGACCCGGGTGAGAGAGTCATAACAAATACACTCACAACATCAATAGGAGCAGTATTTTACACAACATTTGTGCCAAATCCAGATATATGTCAGTATGGTGGTTCAACATATTTATGGGCTGTTAAATATGATACAGGAGGTTCTATTGCAACGTCTCTGAAAGGAAAAGCTATTTTACAAGTATCAACAGGTGTTATTGAACAAGTAGACCTTTCGACTGCTTTTACTTATAAAAAAGCTAAAATCAACGGGGTCGAGGAAGAAACAGGAAGACGGACAGGTTCTATGGATGGTGTGCCTCCTACTGAACAGGGATTATCTTTGGTTATACCTCCAAAACCTTTAAAAAGACCATTGCATATAAGAGAAAGATAAAATATTTTTAAAATGCTTTATTTGAGAAATGAAAATAATGGATTTACATTAATAGAAGTATTAGTGGTTATAGCTATCATCGGTATAATTGTCGTTGCTTTTGGATTTAGTTTTAATAATTGGATCGGTAAATATAGAGTTGAGAGCCAGATTAAAGAAATGTACACTGATTTAATGAATGCAAGGGCAAGAGCAATGGAAAGAAACAGAACACATTTTATTGCAAATACTAATTCAACATATTCAATATACGAAGATACTAATCCTGCACCTGATGGAAATGGAACACTTGAAACCGGTACTGGGGGCGATACAATGCTGCCAACATTTCCTAAAACAGTTAAATATAATTTTGATTGGGACGGAATTGGTGGGGAAGGCACTACAATTTTAATTAATAAAAAAGGCATAATAAATCCAGTAGGAGACATTTTTATTGATGAAAATGATCCAGCAAAAGAATCAATAAAAAATTCTGATTATAACTGTATTAAGCTTTTTTCAACCAAAATATATATGGGTAAAAAAAATGAGCAAAATTCAGCCTGTGAAATTAAATAATAATGGTTTTAGTCTTGTTGAGGTTTTAGTCGCTTCAGTAATAGTGTTACTTGTATTTTTTGCATTAATGCAGACAGCGCTTATTGCAATTGAATCCAATATGTTGAATGAACTCAGAAATGAAGCAATCTATATTGCGCAATTGCGTATGAATAATGTAAGAGATATGACATATACAAGCATTGTGTCTGATTCAGCATCTCTCAGCAGCTGTGATTGCCCATCAGGATTCTATTCCTCTGGTGAATGTATATCAAGGAATGTAAGAAGCCTTTCTTATAATTATTGTACAAATTTGAGTTGTACTGAGTTAAGCGGAGATGGAAATTGTGCTACAAATGATGCAGACAATAAACAGATTACTATTACAGTTGGATGGAAATGGAAAGGCAATAATTATACTCATGTAATCTCAACAATCAGGAACAGATAATGATAAAAAATAAAAAAGGTTTTTCATTAGTTGAACTATTGATTACAATGGTAGTTTTTTTATTATTTATGACTGCGGCGTCAAATGTTTTTACTGCGCTATTAACACAATTCAAACAGCAAAGTAAAATAGGTGAAACAAACATTGAAGGCATTATAGGGCTTGAGATTTTAAGACAGGATGTTGAAGGCGCTGGTTACGGACTTCCGTGGAATGTTGAAATAGACGGAAAATCTAACATTGCTTTAATTGATGGCGATGACTGGGAACAGCTTGGTAATTATAAAGAAACATCCGTAAATCCTTACGGCCTTAATGATGCTCCGTCAAGTGCGCCAAGAGGTATTATAAGCAAAAATAATGCTACGTTTTCCGGGTCTAATAGTATCTTTGATGGTACTGATTATCTTGTCATAAAATCTGTTACTGTTGCGAAAAATGGAACATCTGAAAAATGGACAACATTGAGTTCAACCTCACCATATATAAGGATATGGTCATCTGCTGGTGAAACAACTCCAATTAGTGAAAACCTTCAAAATAATGATACAGTAATGGTAATTTCACCTGCTGGAAGATATGGTTATCTGAAAGAATTAGTTACTAATGGAACGAGTTTTTCAACAAAATTCAAAGATGTAACCTCAACTGAATGGAGACCCCCGGATTCTTCAGTGGGTGAGATAGACATAGTTTATGGTGTTGATCCTGCAAATAATTTAAGGATGCCTTTTAATAGAGCTGACTATTTCATTTTGAAATATCAGGGAAGTAATGATATAGTTCCAAAAAGATGTGCTCCTAATACAGGAGTGCTTGTAAAAGCTGTTGTTAAACAAAATGACGGTACATTTGAGTATCAGCCTTTGCTTGATTGTGTTGCTGATATGCAGGTGATTTTTGGTACGGATTCTGATGGTGATGGGTTTTTTGATCCAA
The DNA here is from genome assembly GCA_013388435.1 of Nitrospirota bacterium. Classification (GTDB taxonomy): domain Bacteria; phylum Nitrospirota; class Thermodesulfovibrionia; order Thermodesulfovibrionales; family SM23-35; genus DYFC01. The sequence goes on from JACAFE010000058.1 coordinate 8,509, forward strand.
CTGGAGGAGATAGTTATACAGAAGATATATCTGTTTTGAACGCAGAAGGGATCAGAAACCAATTAAAACAGGTTAGAATTTATATTCTTGCTCACGAAGGGCAAAAGGATAGCACATTTGAATATCCATCAAAAACTGTGGAACTTGGTACAGATATTGGATTGGGACGAACTTTTAATCTTGATTCGAAAATCGGAGATCCTGAATATAAATATTACAGGTGGAAATTATATACAATAATAACTTCCCCGAAAAATCTGGAGTAACAATATGGCAATTAAATTTTACTTATATTCTAAAAAAATACTAAATATAAAAAATATAATACCAGAATATTATCCAAAGCATAATAATAAAAAAGTCTGCAATAAAAAAAGTATATTGTTCAATGAAAATGGCATAGCCTTAGTGATGATTTTAGTCCTATCAGCAATTGCTTTGTTGATAATAGCTGCAATGCTTTTTATGATTACATCATCTACTCAAATATCAGGCATGCAAAAAAGATATAAAACAGCTCTTGAGGCAAGTTTTGGTGGCGCTGAATTAGTTTATCAATATATATCACTTAGAGGTATAGAATATGATACGAATAATCTAAATACTGTTTTGTCATCTCTTAATCCAGAGATTACAATTCCAGGTGGAATTGATGGAAGCAGTGGATGTCAGGGTGTAGATGGCGCGGGAATTACTCATTATGGATTATCAGCAAAATTATTAACTCCTACTTCTACATGGACTAATTGCGATAGTTCTATTTCTATTGACCCGAATAATTGCAATTCTTCCTCTTGCAGTTATGACATGAAATTTGAAGTGCCTGGAAATCCAACAAACTATATTGTCTATGCAAAAATTGTTGACACAGTTGAGGGAAATTCTGCTGCTGACAGAGGACTTGGTGGCGAAGGAGTTGTTGTTGCCGGTGGTAGTGTTGTGCGGGTAATTAGCGTGCCTTATCTTTATACAATTGAAATGGATGCTCAGTCTGCCACTAATCCTTCTGAAAGAGCAAAATTATCTATATTATATGAGTATTAATAAGTTCGCATCTATTTTATTAATATTGTTTTTATTTTCCTGTTCTTCTGAAAAACCTAAGGATTTGGCTGAACAGAAGACGCAAATGTCTTCTGTTGAACAAGCTACTTCAAAAACACTCGAAATTGCTCCTATTAATGCTACAAAGAAGATGCCTGTTTACCTTATACCTCATGGTTTTAAAATTTCAGATGCAAAGATTGAATGGCTTGTTAATGGAGTTATAGTTGAAGCACAACGAACCGAACAGTTTAATACTTCAGAATATAAGAAAGGCGACAATATTCAGGCTAAGGCAATTATTGATGATAAGGAAATATTTTCAAATACTATTCAACTTAGAAACTCGCCTCCAGAGTTGAAAAAAGTAAAATTACTCCCGGATAATATCCATCCGGGTGATACTCTAAGTGTTGAGGTTGAAGGTTACGACCCTGACGGAGATGAAATCACATATGAATATGAATGGAAAATCAATGGCGAGCCTGCTGGCAATAATTCAACGATTGAAGGAAGAGTAAAAAGAGGAGACAAAATTACATTAACAATCACTCCCTCTGACGGTGAAGAAAAAGGCAGGGCTGTATTTATTCAAAGAGAAATAGGCAATATGCCACCTAAAATTTCTGATAATAAAAAATTTAATTTCGATGGAAAAATTTTTACCTTTCAAGTCAATGCAACTGACCCTGATGGTGATGCATTGACTTATTCACTTAAATCAAGTCCTAAGGGAATGACAATTAATTCTTCAAGTGGCTTAATTCGCTGGGATGTTCCTTCAGATTTTAAGGGGAGAGCTTCTTTTACTGTATCAGTTTCCGATGGGCACGGCGGCGAGACCCTCCAGAGTTTTAATCTTAACATAAGATAAAAGCTTCTGTTAGGTTAACAATTACATTTCTTTTATTATCACTTTTTTTTGATATAATTTTTTACAGTCGGTTATAAAAGATGAAGAAACAACAAATTATCATAGCTATAGCAATATTAAGCATTATTTTTATTGCAACTGGATTTTTTTATTTTAAATATGAAGCAGACCGTTTGATTAAACATAAACACGAAGACCTTAAGGTAATTTCTGAATTAAAAGCAAGCCAGATTACAAAATGGTTTCATGAAAGAATAGGCGATGCTCATACAATTTCAAATTCTCCTTTTATGAAAAGAGCCTTCAGCCAATTTATTAAAAATCCTGAAAATAATGAACTAAAGAATGATATTTCAAACCGTTTAAATCTGGCTAAAAGAAACTGGGGATATGAAAATATTCTGGTTGTCTCTACGAAAAATGAAGTTTTACTTTCCCTTGATCCATCCTGTAAAGAAATCAGTCCTGAAACAATAAAAAAGATTAATCAGGCATTTAAAGAACACAAAGTTCTGTTCACAGATTTCTATTTTTGTTCAAAACATAACAGAAATCATATTGATATTATTGCTCCTGTATTGGATAAAAATAATACTATACATATTGTTTTCCTTATTTTCCGCATCAATCCTCATGATTATATCTATCCTTTGATTCAATTATGGCCTGTTCCAAGTGAAACAGCTGAAACTTTGCTTGTTGAAAAAGAAGGGGATAGTGTTCTTTTTCTTAACGAGCTTCGTTATAAAAAAGATACTGCATTAAAATTAAGAATACCTTTAACTGAAAAACAAGTTCCTGCTGTTCAGGCAGTTTCAGGTTACGAAGGAATTTTTGAAGGAAAAGACTATCGGGGAATTGATGTCATTGCGGATATTAAAAAGATTAAAGATACACCATGGTATATGGTTGCAAAGATGGACAAAAAGGAAATTTATTCAGAAGTTAATCACAGAGCTATTATTATTTCTGCGGTCACTTTTTTATTTATTCTTCTGATAATAATTGCAAGTTCATGGTTTTATTATGCAAGGCAGAGAGATTTTTATCGCCAGTTATTTTTAAAAGAAAAATCTTTAAGAGAAGTCGAGGAAGAATTTCAAATAATAATAAAGTCCGTAGGAGACGCTGTTATTACGACAGATACTAAAGGGAATGTCAGATTTATTAACCCTGTTGCAGAAGAATTAACAGGATGGAAATATGATGATGCGAAAGGAAGAAATATAGAAGAAGTCTTTCAGATAATTAATGAACAAACAAGGAAGAAAGCAGAAAATCCCGTTCAAAGGGTTTTAAGAGAAGGTCTTGTTGTAGGGATTGCTAATCATACCCTGCTTGTTTCAAAAGACGGAAGGGAAATTCCCATTGCTGACAGTGGAGCTCCCATTCATGATAAAGAAGGAATAATTGGTGTTGTTCTCGTATTCAGGGATCAGACAGAAGAAAGAGCCCATCAAAAAGCTTTAGAGCAAAGTGAAGAGCAATTCAGGAAACTCTTTGAAGAATCACCGATTTCTCTATATATACATGATAAAGATACCGGAGAAATTATTGATGCAAATATGAATGCTGTAAAAAGTTATGGGATGAAAACATTAGAAGAATTGAAGAAAAATGAATTCTGGCTTGACCCGCCTTATTCCTTTAAAGAAGCTCTTGCATGGATTCATAAAGCAGAAAAAGAAGGTCCTCAACGTTTTGAATGGTGTAATCGCAGGATAACAGGAGAGATATTCTGGGAAGATGTTAGATTGAGCAAAATAAATATAAACGGTGTTGATAGAATTCTTGCTGCCACAATAGACATTACCGATAGAAAGAAAAAAGAAGAGGAGTTGCGTGAAAGCGAGGAACTCTTCAGAAAACTATTTGAAGAACATGCTGCGGTCAAACTTATAATTGATCCCGACACAGGCAATATTGTTGACGCAAATGAAGCTGCAGAGAAATTTTATGGCTGGAGTCGTCAGGAATTAAAGAAAATGAAGATACAGCAGATAAATACTTTACCTCCTGAGGAAGTAAAAAATAAAATGGAAGAGGTTAGAGCACAGAAAAATATTCGTTTTGAGTTTAAACACAGAATTTCTGACGGCTCAATAAAAGATGTAGAAGTTTATAGCAGTAAAATTGTAGTGAAAGGAAAAGAATTACTTCATTCAATTATTCATGATATTTCAGACCGCAAGAAACTTGAGGCTCAGCTTTTACAGGCGCAGAAGATGGAAGCAATCGGACAGCTTGCAGGAGGAATTGCACATGATTTCAACAATATACTTTCAGGAATGGTAGGATTTGCGCACATATTAAAAATAAAAATGAATGAAAAAGACCCTTTAAGAATTTATCCTGAGAGGATACTTGAACTTACAGAAAGGGCGGCAAATTTAACGCAGAGTCTTCTTGCATTCAGCAGAAAAAAGATACTTGACATAAAGCCAACAGATTTAAATGAATTACTCAGGAGCATAGATCATATATTGGTAAGAATTATAGGAGAAGACATACAATTTCAAACAGAAATTTCAGAAGAAAAATTAACAGTAATGGCAGACCATGTATTAATAGAGCAGGTGCTGATGAATATTGCCACAAATGCAAGGGATGCGATGCCTGATGGTGGAGTATTAACAATAAAGACAGAGAAAGCATATATAGATGAAGAATTCATAAAAGCGCATGGATTTGGCAAAGAGGGCGATTATGCAGTAATATCTGTTACAGACACAGGTATTGGAATAGATAAGGAGATAATAGGCAGGATATTTGACCCGTTTTTCACGACAAAGGAAGTGGGCAAAGGCACAGGGCTTGGGTTGGCAATGGCATATGGGATAATAAAACAGCATAACGGATATATAAATGTATATAG
>JACAFE010000044.1 GCA_013388435.1 Nitrospirota bacterium
AACATGGCTTTATCTTATTTTTGATGTAGTTGCCTATTTTATCTCTGAGGCTTACGCTTCGACTTCAGCCTCAGTATAAATAGACCCGTGATTTTGTTTTATAAATTGAGCTATTGCCATCTGATTATGTTATTAGTTTTTTACCACAAACTCTTCACTCTATGCTATTCGCTATTTGCCAGATTCCCCCTTTGTCAAAGGGGATTAAGGGTGTTGTATATTAAACGCTATAACGCTATAAACGCAATAAACGCTATAAACGCTTTTTGCCTTCAGCCTAAAGCCTTCAGCCTTTTTTATTCCCCCTTTGTTAAGGTGGTCAGGGGGTTGTATATTAAACGCAATAACGCAATAAACGCAATGAACGCTATAAACGCAAAAAATAGTTTGATAAATTCCAGTCGCCAGAGCGACTAACTTCCAGTGCCGTTTTTCGGCACTCAATTCCAGACCCGCAAAGCGGGTCTCACTTCCAATGCGTAGCATTAAATTCGTTAAATGCTATAATGCTATAACACAAAAAACGCAATGAACTCTATAAACGCAACAAACGCTTTTTGCTTTCAGCCTTAATTATTAACTATACACTATTTCTGTATTATTTGGTTTTAGCAATTTCTTTATTATTTGGTTTAATATTATATTATTGTTAATCGTAAGAGTAAAATATGTTCCACGTGGAACATTTCAATTATTTTGATACAATTAATTCATAAAATAATTTGAACAGAATGAGCAAGTAAAATTATATCATACATACATGGTTAACTCTTACGAGTTTATAAGTAGTTTTTTTTATAAAACTTTTATATTATCGAGGTATTATATGAACAAAGAAGAAAGAGAAAAACTAATTTTAGAAAAAATAAAAGAAGAAGAAATGCTCGAACACATTAAAATTGAAGGAGCAAAGGAATTAACATGGGACGTTTTAATTAATGATAAGCTCTATAAGCCAGAAGAGATAAAAATTGATCCTTCCTTTAATATCAAAATGAAAGATTGTGAAGCTGTTTTAACATTAGATTATTTGATTGTCATTAATTCCTGTTATTTTCTTATAATCAAATGCTCTCCTTCAATTGAATCATGGGAAAGATATATTAAGGCGGTAGCAAGAATTTCTACTGATTACCAAATTCCTTACGCAATGGTAACAAATGGTTTTAATGCAAAAATAATTGATATTATTTCTGATAAAATTATTGGTAATAATATTAATGAGTTATTTAATCGAAAAGAAGCAATTGAATATGCAAATAATTTCAATAAAATACCTTTCCCTGCTGACAAAAGCGAGAGAGAGAAGAGAATTGCGTATGCTTTTGAGGGAATTAAATGTAAAATATGAGCTTTTCTAAATAAATAATGCAGACATTGCTTGAAAACTTATTTTCTATACTTTAATATCAGTTATGTTAATTATTTGTTAATAGTTATCCGTTATCCGTACAAACATCTTTTTAAGGATACGGATAACGGACGTGTAGAATGAATTTGTTTCTAAACAATATTTGGGGTTAATTACATTTTGTTTCCCATTCAACTATTGTTTTACATACTGGACATCTTATCATGACCGCGGGTATGCCATATGCATCTTCTGTAAGATCAATCATATTTTTATATAATTTATTCAAATCTAATGTTAACTTACAATTGTGACAGGTCATTTTTTCAACTAAAGGAAAAGTAATAATTTGTTTCATTTGTTTATCATCCCCTCTCTTTTTATACTTTATATATATAATATTTAATTATTTTTGTCAAATGTTTTTATTTATAGTATTTTAAAATAAGTTTCAGTTTACATTTTTATATTTATTACTCATTTCTTAACTGACAGGCTATCTAATTGTTTATTATTATCTTTTTATGAATTTATAAAAATTTGATTTGAATAATATTTGTTAATTTAAGAAAAACAGAAGATTATTTTATGATTGCCAATTTTTAGCATTAGAAATTTAAATATAATAGAAAACTTATGGTGGGCAGTCGCAGAATCGAACTGCGGACACGAGGCTTTTCAGGCCTCTGCTCTACCGACTGAGCTAACTGCCCGTAACTTTAACTTTACTATTTTGGCTTTTTTACTGTCAAGCTGTCAATGTTTTATGTCATATTTTTCGCAGCAATAAAGTAAAATATATACTTAATATTATGCTGAATTTTAAACTTAAGAAATTTTTTTTATTTCATGGACCTGCAATAATTTCAGGCATTTTACTTGTTATGTGTTTTCCAAAACCAGATTTTTACCTTCTTGCCTGGGTCGCTATGGTTCCATTTTTAATATCTTTATATAACAAAGAACCAAAACAGTCTTTTGTTTCTGGTTTCTTTTTGGGGATACCGTATTTTTTCGGCACTCTTTACTGGATCTATTATTCTATAAATCATTATGGTGGTATATCATTTTCAGGAAGCATTTTTTTAGTCATATTACTATGCTTGTATTTAAGCCTATATACAGGTTTATTTGCTTTTATTTTTTCTGTAGCCATACAAAATACCAAATTACCTGGTTTAATAATCGCCCCTATCTTCTGGGTAGTAATTGAATTCATAAGAGCCTATGCATTTACAGGATTTCCATGGTCAAGTCTGGGATACTCTCAATACAAATTCCTGTCTATAATTCAAATTGCTGATATTACTGGTATATATGGAATCTCTTTTTTAATTATGTCACTTAATGGAGCTATCTCGGACATTATTTTGCTGAAAAAACGTATTAATAACATTCCTCTTTTTCCAAAATATCAGTTTTATTTCTGGTTAATATCTCTTGTTTTAGTATTTATATTATCAATAATTTATGGTCAAATAAGGCTTTCACAAGATAGAGCAGGTAAAACAATTACAGCAAGTATAATTCAAGGTAATATTGAGCAGGATAAAAAATGGGATTCTTCCTACCAGAACGAAGTATTAAGCGCCTACAAAGAAATTACTCTTGCTGCTTCTTTAAAAAAGCCTGATATCATTATCTGGCCTGAAACCGCTCTGCCCTTTTTCTTTGGGGAAGATATTTCTCTAACCAGGAATATCATAGACTTTCAAAAAAACATCTCCACCAATTTATTATTTGGGACAATTATGTTTAAAGATAAAAAAAAGCAGCCCTTTCAACTTTCTAATAGCGCTGTTCTGCTCAATGAAACTGGAAAAGTAATTTTTACATATGATAAAATACATATGGTACCTTTTGGGGAATATGTTCCTCTAAGAAACATCCTTTTTTTCATAGATAAATTAGTTACAGGTATAGGCGATTATACTCCTGGTAAAAGCTATATAAAAGCTAAAAGCTCATCAGGTAATTTTGCTGTATTAATCTGCTATGAAATAATTTTTCCTGGACTTGTAAGAAAGTTTTTCACGGATAAAGGTGACTATATTGTAAACATCACTAATGATGCCTGGTTTGGAAAAACGTCAGGACCATACCAGCACTTTAGCATGGCTGTTTTTAGAGCTATAGAAAACAGAAAACCAGTTTTAAGAGCTGCAAATACAGGAATATCTGGATTTATAGATAGTAATGGTAGAATTTTGTACAAAACCAACTTATTTGAAAAAACATTCTTAGTTGAAAAAATAAAAACTGACTGTACAAAAAGTTTCTACTCAAAATATGGTGATTTATTTTCTTATTTTTGCATTATTTTTACAGTTATCTTATTATCAAATTTATCAGGTAAAATAAGAAACTATTTAAAGGAGGTTTAAATGCTTATTCAGGATGAACTTAAAATAGATATTTTCAATCTTAAGGAGAAAATGGAATCTCTACGAGGTTATCTTTGATATACCAACCGTTAAAAAAGAAATTGAAAAAATATCTCACGATTTAACACTTGTTGAAATCTGGTCTTCTCCACAAAAAACCAATGAACTTTTAAAGAAAAAAGCAAAGCTTTCTGATTTAGTCTCACACTTTGAAAATATATCTGACAAACTGATATATCTTGAAGAATCTATCAGTATACTTGAAGAAGAAAGTGGAGACCTGTTTATTAAAGACATTCAAAATGAAATTAATATCTTAAAAAAAGAAATAGATTCTCTTGAAATAGAATACCTGCTTTCAGGAGAAATGGATAAAAATAATGCCATTCTTTCCATTCATCCAGGCGCTGGTGGTGTAGAAAGTCAGGATTGGGCACAAATGCTACTCAGAATGTACTTAAAATGGTCTGAAATACATGGTTTTAAAATAACCATAGCTGAAATTCAACCTGGTGAAGAAGCCGGAATAAAGAGCGCCACAATTTCTATTTCAGGGCTTCATGCATATGGTCTGCTAAAAGCAGAAGCTGGTGTGCATAGACTTGTTAGAATTTCTCCTTTTGACGCAGGTAAAAGAAGACATACATCTTTTGCTGCTGTACTTGTTTATCCAGAAGTTGAAGACAATATAGACATTCTTATAAAAGATGATGATATTAAGATAGATACATTCAGAGCATCGGGCGCTGGTGGTCAGCATGTAAATAAAACCTCATCAGCAGTAAGAATTACACATATTCCTACAGGAATTATTGTTAGCTGCCAGAACGAACGTTCACAGCATAAGAACAAAGCTATTGCATTGAAAATTTTGAAATCCCGACTTTATGACATTAAGCTAAAAGAAAAAGAAAAGAAAATGGAAGTATTCATTGGCGATAAGAAAGGTATATCATGGGGAAGTCAGATAAGGTCATATATATTACAACCTTATCGCATAGTAAAAGACCATAGAACAAATTACGAAACAAGCAATGTTGATTCTGTGCTTGACGGCAATATAGATGAATTTATAAAAGCATTCTTAAAAAAGAAATAATTATTCCATTATTTATAAAAAGTGTGGATAAGAAAAATGGGAAAAGATTGGTAAGGAAATTCTTTTATTGATTTTTTTTGATATTATCTTTTGGGATGCTGTATTTGTTTTAATATTTCAATGAAGTGATAAGGACTACTATTCTTTTATATAAAGAATATAAAAGATAGTTGAAGTAGTAGGGGTTGTTTATTTGTTAATAAGGCTCAAAACATATTGAAAGATAAGAACAAAAATTGTTGATATTATATCTAATTTTAAAGGAGTTTTTTAACTATTTTAATGCTTAATTTTTTTTAACAAAAATACAGACAGGATATTAACTAAAAAACTTGTGTTACCTGTTAACATTAAGCTATAATTGTAAACTCCCCTGAAAAAGTTACTAACATTTGTTAGTAAAATGTTAATAAATAGAGTTAAAAATGTCTCTTGAAGAAATTTGGAATAATGTTTTGTCAAAAATAGAGGAGAGAGTAGGCAATAGCACTATTGATTTATGGTTTAAGCCTGTAAAGCTTTTCCAGATTAAAGAGCAAAATGTCACTCTTGATATTCCTAACAGATTTTTTAAGGATTGGATAGAAGACAACTATCCGGATATGTTTCCTGAAATATTCAGTAATATATTAGGCCATCCTGTTGTTGTAAGATACAGGATTGTAGAAAAAGTAGACCCTGATATAAAGAAAAAAGATATGAGAATGGAAAGTCGCAGGCAAAAACTTGCGAGCAGGGGCATATACTTAAATCCAAAGTACACTTTTGAAAATTTTGTGATAGGTCCAAGCAATCAGTTTGCTCAGGCAGCGGCGAGAGCTATTGTTGAATCTCTGGGTAAAACCTATAATCCGCTATTCATTTATGGCGGTGTAGGTCTTGGAAAAACCCATCTTATTACCGCAATAGGAAACGAAGTAATTGACAGAAATCAGGATATGATAGTTATTTATGTTTCTGCCGAACAATTTACGAATGAGGTGGTTTCCGCAATCAGACATGAAAAAATGGCAGAGTTAAAAGAAAAATACAGGAATGTTGATCTACTTTTACTTGATGATATTCATTTTATAGCTAATAAAACTCAAACACAGGAAGAATTTTTCCACACATTCAATGCAATCTATGAACGTCAGAAACAGATTGTTATATCAAGTGACAGGCCTCCTAAGGAAATAGGAGCAATCACAGACAGACTTAGATCAAGATTTACAATGGGTTTAATAGCAGATATACAGCCTCCTGAGTTTGAAACTAAACTTGCTATTATCCAGAAGAAAGCTGATCTTGAAAAGATAGCGATACCAGATGATGTTGCACAATATATTGCTTCTAAAGTGAAATCTAATATCAGAGAACTTGAAGGTTGTCTGATAAGATTGGGGATGCAGTCTTCATTAACAGGAAAACCAATAGATATTGAAATGGCAAAGAACGTTCTTAAAGATCTTATAGAAGATGAAGAGAAACCTGTTTTGCCAGAATATGTACAAAAAATAGTCAGCGACCACTTTGGAATTAAAGTAAGTGAAATAAAGGCAAAAAAAAGAAACAAGGAGGTTGCTTTACCAAGACAGATAGCAATGTACATTACAAAGCAAACTACCAATCTCTCGCTTAGTGATATAGGAAAAAACTTTGGAGGCAAGGATCATGCAACAGTAATATATGCCTGCAAACAGGTTGAGGAAAAACGGGCAAAAGATGAAGTTTTCAATAAAATGGTTGAGGGTCTTCTTAAAAAGATAAAAGCATAATACGTTACTCTATCATAGAGGAGGGAGCTTAAATGAAATTCAATGTCAAAAAAGAAGAAATGCAGGAGAAACTTTCCAATATTCAAAATATTATCGAAAAAAAGAACACAATGCCAATTCTAAGCCATTTCCTGTTAAGCGCGGGGAAGATGGGTTCTTATATAGTAGCAACAGACATAGAAACTGCATTGAAAGAGCCTATTGACATCAATGTTGAGAAGGAAGGAAGAATTTGCATCCCTGCCAAAAAACTGCATGAAATTGTGAGAGAGATTGATACTGATCTGTCGTTTGAAACGATTGACGAACAATGGCTCAATGTTAAGGCAGGTTCAAGTGAGTTCATGCTTGCAACGCTCCCTCATATAGATTTCCCTTCATGGCCGGCTGTTTTTGAAGGAGAGGATATAGAAGAGGTATTAATTACTCCCGGGCTTTTACTTGAGCTGATAGAGAAAACACTTTATGCAGCAGGTGAAAATGATACAAGATATACCCTGAACGGACTTCTATTTCATATTAAACCAGATGAGAAAAATATAAGCATTGTCGGGACAGATGGACATAGACTTGCTTTTATACAAAAGCAAGTTGATGATGATAAGCTCAGCATTAAAGTGAAGGAAGAGAAAAGATTGATTATACCGAGAAAAGCGGTCTCGGAATTAAGAAGGTTTTTGTCAGTACCCGAGGATCAGGATGAAACCTTGAAGGTCAGGATAAGTCTGGGAGCAAAACATATTCTATTTAATATAAACAGCATAGATTTTTTATCAAGACTTGTAGATGGCACATATCCAAATTATGACAATGTAATACCAAAAGAAAATGAAAAAAGACTTATTGTAAAAAGGGATATTTTCATAAAGGTTCTTCGGAGAGTCTCGATAATGTCGAGAGAAAGAGCGAGTGCTGTAAGATTTGACGTGGATTCTGACAGGATGTCTGTTTCTTCGTCAAGCCCTGATATTGGTGAGGCAAAATAAGATATGGAAGTTGAATACAACGGAGAAAAAATGACTCTTGGGTTTAATGCAAAATATCTATTAGATGTTGCAAGCGCTATGAATAGAGAAAAGATTTTGCTCGAACTACAGGATCCGCTTAGCCCGGTTCTTTTAAAGGAAGAGGGAAGCGAAGATTACAAATGTGTTGTTATGCCCATGAGAATATAAAAATATTAGAGGTATAAATGGATCAAAACATTAACGGAAAAGAAACTTATTCAGCCGAAGATATAAAAGTACTTAAAGGTCTCGATGCTGTGAAAAAGAGACCTGCTATGTATATAGGTTCTACAGGTCTGGAGGGTCTTCATCATCTTGTTTATGAAGTTGTTGACAATAGTGTTGATGAAAGTCTTGCTGGATATTGCAAGAATATTGAAGTAATAATTCATCTTGACGGAAGCTGCACGGTAATTGACGATGGCAGAGGTATTCCTACAGATATTCATCCCGAGGAAGGAAGATCTGCTGCAGAAGTTGTTCTTACGGAACTTCATTCAGGCGGAAAATTTGAATCCAAAGCCTACAGAATTTCAGGAGGCCTTCACGGAGTCGGCATTTCTGTTGTCAATGCACTTGCAGAATGGCTTGATGTTGAAATCAAACAGAACGGGAAAGTCTTCCAGCAGCATTATGAAAGGGGAGTACCTTCAGCACCGCTTACAGTTGTAGGCAGGACAAAAGGTACGGGTACGAAAATAACTTTTAAGCCTGACCCTGAAATTTTTGAAATCCTTGAATTTAGCTGGGATATATTATCTCAGAGGCTAAGAGAACTGGCTTTTCTTAATAGAGGCTTGAAAATAAGTCTTTCTGATGAAAGAACAGGTAGAAGTCAGGTTTTCCATTATAGCGGAGGAATTGTCTCATTTGTGGAGCACTTGAATAAAAATAAATCGCCCATACACCCTAAACCGATTTATTTTTCAGGAGAAAAAGAAGACATCATCGCTGAGGTGGCTTTACAGTATAACGACGGTTATTCAGAGACTATATATACTTTTGCAAATAATATAAACACAAAAGAAGGTGGTACTCATCTTATTGGCTTTAAGTCAGCTCTTACAAGAACAGTAAACAGTTATGCTTCTTCATCAGGCCTTCTTAAAGACAGCAAAGAGAGTCTGACAGGAGACGATATTCGCGAGGGGTTGACCGCTGTAATCAATGTAAAACTTATGAATCCGCAATTTGAAGGTCAGACAAAGATGAAACTCGGAAATAGCGAGGTCAAAGGAATCATTGAGTCAATAGTAAATGAAGGACTTGGAACATATTTCGAGGAAAACCCTTCTGTAGCAAGAAAGATAATAGAGAAAGCTTTGCAGGCTGCCAGGGCTCGTGAAGCAGCAAGAAAAGCAAAAGAACTTACAAGAAGAAAGGGAGCGCTGGAAGATACAGGCCTTCCGGGAAAACTCGCAGACTGTTCAGAAAAAGACCCGGCTTTGAGCGAACTTTTTATAGTGGAAGGTGATTCAGCAGGAGGATCTGCTAAACAGGGCAGGGACAGAAGAATACAGGCGATACTTCCGCTGAGAGGAAAAATTTTAAATGTTGAAAAAGCAAGATTTGATAAAATGCTCAGTTCCGAAGAAATAAAAATTCTTATCACTGCATTGGGAACAGGTATAGGAACAGAAGATTTTGATATCTCAAAAATTCGATACCATAAAATTATACTTATGACTGATGCTGATGTTGATGGAGCTCATATCAGGACTTTGCTTTTAACTTTTTTTTACAGGCAGATGCCGGCAGTTATAGAAAAGGGATATTTATATATAGCCCAACCGCCTTTATTCAAGGTTAAAAAAGGAAAAACAGAAAAATATATACAGAATGAAGCTGAAATGCTGAATATGCTCTTTGAACTCGCATCAGAGGATATAGAGTTAAATTTAAAAGGGCAGAGTGTCAAGGGTAAAGCCTTAATACCTTATTTAAAAAAGCTTTATAAATTTGAGCATCTTCTTGAATGGTTCGAACGTAGAAGAAAAGACCCTGAGTTATTATTATTTATGTTATCTTTGCAAATCAATAAAGACTTGCTAAGAGATGAAAACAGATTTAAGGAATTCCTTTCAAAAGTTAAAATGTTGCATCCATCTATAACAACAGGAGAAGTTCAATTTGATGAAGAACATCAAACATATGGAGTTGAAATAAGAAGAAACCATTATAAGATGAATCTTACAGCAAGCTTTGTTACATCCCCTGAATTCAGAGAACTTGAAGTATTATACAATATAATAAAAGATCTCGGTCAAAAGCCTTATAAAATTTATACTAAAGAGGAAATTAAAGAAGCAAAAACAGGTAAAGAACTTATTGACATGGTTCTTGCTATTGCAAAGAAAGGGCTGAATATTCAGCGCTATAAAGGTCTTGGTGAAATGAATCCTCAACAGCTCTGGGAAACAACAATGGACCCTGAAAAGAGAACCTTGCTTCAGGTTACAATTCAGGATTCAGTTGAAGCAGATGGTATCTTTACTGTTCTAATGGGAGATCAGGTAGAACCGAGAAAAGAATTTATAACAACACATGCTCTGGAAGCAAGAAATATAGATATATAGTCAAATTTACATGATAGTCTGATGATAAAAAAGCTCAAAGTTTTTTGAAAAACTTTGAGCTTTTTTAAAGTTAACAGTTATTTATTTCTTACCCAAGATAGCATCTTTTGCAGCCTTTGCTACACGGAATTTAACAACTTTCTTTGCAGGTATTTTGATGATTTCACCTGTTTGAGGATTTCTGCCTTTGCGGGCTTTGCGCTGAACAAGTACTATTTTCCCGAGGCCGGGTAAAGTAAAAGTGTTCTTTGCTTCTTTGTAAGCCAGCTTTGCGATTTCATCAAGAATCATTGTAGCCTGCGCTTTCTTGATGTCCACTTTTTTTGCGATGTGGTCAGCGATTTGAGACTTTGTCATTGGTTTTCCCATAAAAATTCCTCCCTTAAATTAGATTTTTATTGTGAACTTATTTCCGGGGATTATAAAAATTCTTCCGGAAATCTATTTTATTATCTATTTTTATTTTATTATATTCTGATAATTCTAAACTCTTATTTATGTAGTATAGTTAATCTTTAAATAATCTGCAATCTATTTTAATAAAAAAGTCAAAAAATTTGAATTATAAAATGATTTGGACAGATGAACAACAAAATGGTATATTAGTCTGGAAGGAGAATAAAAATCAGTTTAATAAATTTTCAGGTCAAGGAGAAATTATATGATGGATAAAAATGATAAAAGATTTTGTATTCTAAAAAAAGGTATTGTTTTATTAATATTAGGTCTCCTATCATCTTTTGTTCTTGTTTCGTGTGGTGGTGGCAAAGAAGTAAAAAAAGCTTCTGAAGAATCAAAAATTGCCAAGGAAGCATTTGAACTTGCGGAAAGACTTAGAAATGCTTATGAAAAAAAGGATATGAAACAAATAGAAGAAAATTCTACAGGCAATGGTTATAGAGAATTGCTTGCAGTTATGAAAAAATTTGATAAAGCCTCTTTAACCTTCACACCAACATGGGTAGAGATAAATGAAGCAAAAGTTTTTCTCTCTGTATCATGGAAAGGCATATGGACAATTAATGAAAAAGAATCTGAAGAACGAGGTCTCGCTGTTTTCGTTTTTCAGGGTAAGCCCTTAAAACTCGAGCAGATTCAGAGAGAAAACCCTTTCAGACAGCCTGAATAAAAAATTGCATTTCATTGCATATGAACTTATCTACATGTGCTGCAACTTGTTTTACTGCACGATGAACATCCTGAAGAAACAGCTGTTCCGGCCAGAGGTCTTTCAGTTCCTGATGCACAAAAAACCGAAAATTTTTTCTTTACATTTTTTGAATTGCACTTAGGACAGGTTACCTCTTTATTTCCGAAAACGAGCTGTTCAAAATCTTCACCGCAGGATGTGCACTTATATTCAAAAATAGGCATTTTTAATCTCCTTATTAATTTATTATTTATTTGGTACTTTTTCCCAGTCCTTAAGAAATTTTTCTATTCCTATATCTGTCAATGGATGTTTTGTTAATTGTATTATAACAGAATAAGGTATTGTGGCAATATGTGCTCCCATCCTTGCTGATTCGACAACATGCAATGGGTTTCTGATGCTTGCAACTATAACTTCTGTATTAAACATATAATTATCAAATATTTCAAGAATATCAGCTACAAGGTTCATGCCATTATGACTTATATCATCGAGTCTTCCAACAAAAGGACTTACATAAGCAGCGCCTGCTTTAGCCGCAAGTAAAGCCTGAGAAGGTGAAAAAATCAGTGTAACATTGGTTTTGATACCATTTGCGGACAGCTTTTTGACCGCCTTCAATCCATCAGGAGTCATTGGTATTTTTACGACAATATTTTTATGTATTTTTGCAAGAGTTTTAGCTTCTCTGATCATATCATCCGCTTTAATGCTCACTGCTTCGGCGCTTACTGGTCCATTTACTATGCTGCATATTTCTTTCAGCAGGGGAACAGGTTGTCTGCCTTCTCTGGCAATGAGAGAAGGATTTGTTGTTACACCATCAATAACACCGAGTTCATTTGCCCTGCGAATTTCATCAACATTTGCTGTGTCAATAAAGAATTTCATCGCATCACCTTTTTAAAAAAGATATATACCTGAAAATCAGGCGAAAAAAGAAATTAAACAAAACATCTGCTATCTCGGTAAATTTAAGGATATATAAGTTTTTTATTATACAATAAAATACAAGCAGTATTGTAAAATTATTGTATGAAAAAGTTAATAAAATTATTTTTTACAATAATCCTTTCTCTATCATTGAATAAAACAGCAGATGCAATAAATTTTGAGAATATTCTTCAAAATCTTCAGAGTTATGACATAAAAACACAGATTGAAGCAGTTAATGAATTAGGGAAAATAAGAGATGAAAGATCAATTCAAACACTAATTGACTTTATTTTTACGAAAACCGAAAACTGGAAGGTTAAAACCAGGGCGATTACGATTCTTGGAGAAATCCCTGATGTTAGAATTGTGGACAAACTTGTAACCGTATTTAATGATCCATTCATTAATTATGAGTGTCCAGCAATGAAATGGTACACTGTTATTGCTCTCGGAAAGAATTTTAATAAAGGCACAAGCGCGGTAGATACGCTTCTTGAAGCATTAAGTTATGATAATCTGCTTATTAAAGAGGCAGCCATTCAATCTCTTGGAAATACAGGAGATCCTTCTGCAATTCCCTATTTACTGCCTTTATTAGATGATGATAGATTTTCAATAAGATATAGCGTTATCAAAGCGCTTGGACAGATAGGAGATAAGGATACTGTTCCTTATCTGAGAAAAATTATTTCTGAAGAAAAAGAAAGTTTATTGAAGGATGAGGCTATAAATGCCATTGAATATATAGAAAGAAAATCGCAGGACTAAAAATATTTTTTGCAACATTTTGCAATTTATGTTTCAATATTGTTAATGAGCAAAATCTGGGAGAATATATTCAGAAAGAAAAGAAATGCGGATAGTATTGAAGAAATACTTGTCAAAATACCTATTTTTCAGGATTTAACACCCCGTGAATTAAAAACAATAAAAAGCATCCTTTATCAAAGAGAATATAAAACAAATGAATTTATTTTTAAAGAAGGGGATGCAGGTCTCGGAATGTATATAATATTTAACGGGAAGGTTATTATTACATGCGGGAATGATAAACAAACTCTTGCCGAACTTGAAGAAGGTGATTTTTTTGGCGAGTTATCTCTTCTCGATGAATCTCCACGCAGCGCATCTGCTGTTGCAAAAACCCCGTGCATATTACTTTGTTTTTTTAAGCCAGAACTGCTCGATATAATCGAAAGAAATCCAAAACTCGGCTGCAAAATTATATTTAAACTTGCATGGACAATAGGTGAGCGACTTAAAAGCACTAATGAACAGTTAAAGGCTCTAAATTGTCAGAGCAGGAAAAGTGAATAAAACCAGATTATAATTATTTAATTTATCTTAAAAGGATATTCTTTGAAAGAACAGAGCAATATTGCACTAAAAATTTTGTCTTTTATAATTATTGTTTTAATAGCAGGTTTCTTTCTCTATTCTATACCGACTATAGTCAAACTTGTAATAATTGCTGCTTTAATCGCTTATATTCTTGATCCGCTCGCAAACCTGTTTGAATCGCGGGGAATGAGCCGAACAGGAGCTACAATAGCAATTTTTATTGGTATAGTATGTTTAATTGTGATTTCTTATACATTAATTTTACCTTTATTATTAAATGAAATAAAGAATCTCAAAACAGGTTTTAGCGCTGAACAAACAATAAGTCTGGTTGCAAAACTCGAAAAAGTGATAATTTCAAACCTCTCATTTTTGGGTATAGCAGAAATTGACCTTACAGGAAAATTGCAGGAAACACTGTCTCATACCGGAGAATGGATATTTTCACATGTACTGGATGCTGCTTCAGTAATAACAAGTTTTATTTTAATACCATTTATAGTGTTTTTTCTCTTAAAAGATGGCAGAGAATTCAAGAAGTCATTTATAAATATAGTTCCAAATAGATATTTTGAATTTACACTTTATCTTTTTTACAAACTCAATGCTCAAATTGGGAATTTTCTAAGAGGACAATTTATTGATGCAGCTATTGTGGGTTTAATGGCAACGCTGGCATTATGGTTAGTTGGCTTGAAATATTATTTCCTTATTGGATTGTTTACCGGCATAGCCAATTTAATTCCATATTTCGGACCTCTTACTGGAGCTGTTCTGGCAACAATTCTCTCAATCATACAAACCGGCGGCTTGCAAATGGCTGCATATGTGCTTCTTGCTTTTGTAATAATCAAACTTTTAGATGATGCAATAGTGCAGCCGGTTGTTGTTGCAAAAAGTGTGCATATGAACCCTTTAACAGTTTTACTCGTAATTTTAATAGGTGGTAAATGGTTTGGTATCCTCGGAATGCTACTTTCAGTTCCGGTAACAGGATTTTTGAAAGTTGTTTTTCATGAAAGTATTCAGAATTATAGACGTTACAGAGCTTGAGATTTTTTATAAAACATACTTTCAATCACTTCAATAAGATGCACCACTTTTTTATTGGTTACTTTCTGTGAAAGATATAAAATACACCCCGGACATGATGTGACAAGGGTCTCAAATTCATACCTGTTATAATAATTTATACAGGTTTCAAGCATATTTTTTGACAGGCTTTTATTTGAGAAGCAGAAAGTTCCAGCAAATCCACAACATTTGCTTTCTTTTGTTTTAATCAAATCAATGCCAGCTTTTCTCAGAATTTCTCTCGGTTCATTTGTTACCCCAAGTCCGTATTTTAGATGGCATGGGTCGTGATAAATTACCCTGCTGTAAGGAATATTTTCCATTTTTTCTGTAAAATAAAGCCTGTCCAATAGAAATTCTGATATATCATATGAATAATCAATTCCCTTGCCAATCATTTTGGGATATTCAGATTTTAATGCAAGTGTACAGGTAGGACAAAGACTCAGAACTGCCTGAACATTAAGCTTTGTGAAAAGTTCATAGTTTTTCTCTGCCAACCAAATCGCTTCTTTTTCCATGCCAAGAGCTCTTAGAGGTGTGCCGCAGCAGACTTCACCCCTTGGAAGAATTATCTCATATCCAAGAATTCTCAATACATTTATGAGAGATTTCCCTAAATAAGGGTAAAGAAAATTGGTTGTACAGCCAGTAAAAATAGCTACCCGGCCTTTTTTTTGAGGTACAGTCACTACCTGCAATTTATCTTTTAATCTATGTTCAGGAATGGTAAGTTTAAACGGTAAGATATCTTTTTTATTTAGATATGGTAAAAAAACATGTTGTGACAGATTTAGAAACCTGAAACTTATTAAAGGATGATTTATAAAAAATTTTGATATAAATCTTAAGAGTTTCCTCGAAGAATCATGTTTTCTTAATATGATTCTCCCTTTGTAGATTATCTCTTTTATATCAATGCCCAGAGGACATTGGGGAGAGCAGGCCCCGCATAATGTGCAACTAAAAATTTTTTCGCAGATTGAATTGGAAGGTATCAATTGACCTTTGTTCAGTCCATATAACAATGCAAGCCTTCCTCTTGCTCCGAGAGACTCTTCTGAATCAGACTCATATGTAGAGCAGTAAGCTTTACATGTGCCGCAATGGATACATTTTGTCAGTTCATTTATATATTGTTCCTCATTCATTCTTCAACCTGAATTTATTATATGGTTTTATAAGCCTGTTCATGCTCCCGGTTTTGAAATCCGAAAGGTCAACCGATACAAAAATATAACCGTATGACCTCAGTTTTCTTTCAATTAATTTACGCATTCCTGAAGTACACAATATTTTGAATTCACTCGATGGTAATTCAATTCTTGCTAAAATATCATGATCTCTTACCCTTATATTTTTGAAACCGAGAGAATATAGAAATTTCTCGGATTTTTCAATTCTGTTTAGATTTTTTTTTGTTATTTTATAACCATAAGGTATTCTTGTAGCAAGGCAGGCTGAAGATGGTTTATTCCATGTTATAAGGCCGAGTTTCTTAGAATAGTTTCTTATATCTTTTTTTGAGAACCCAGCATCAATTAATGGACTTATAACACCATATTTTTTTACAGCCTTAAACCCTGGTCTATAATCCTTCAAATCATCTTTATTGCTTCCTTCAATAATAGAACAGAAGCCATTTTCTTTGGCAAACTTACTGATTGCCTTGAAACGAGTGTCTTTGCATATATAACATCTGTCTAAAGAATTTTTGGTGAAATCATTTGTCATGAATTCATTTGTTTCAATAATCTTGTGCTTAATTCCTATTTCTCCCGCAATTTTTTTTGCGAAAATAATTTCAGAAGAAGGAACTATTTCTGATTTTGTGGTGACAGCAAGTGCTTTTATTCCTGAAAGCTTTAAAGCTTTGAGCAGAAAAGTACTATCGCATCCTCCTGAAAACGCAATGACAGCACTTTGCATATTTTTGAGTATTTTTAAAAGATGATCTAATTTATTCACAGGGGATTTTCAGATTACAGTTACTTCGTAATTTTCCTGGTGGAAACTCCGGCTTTCTCTGATGGTTATCTTGACATTGTATTTATTCTCGATATCTTCAATCCCGCCTCTTTCTTCATCTGTCAGTAATTCAGCTACAGAGGGATGTGCAGTCACTATTATTCTTTCAGAACCATGTTTTGCAAGACGCATTATCTTTCTGAATATCTCATAACAGAGGGTCTTGGGTGATTTTACGAAACCTTTACCCTCGCAGTATGGACAGGATTCACAAAGAGTTCTACCGAGACTTTCCCTTACACGTTTTCTTGTCATCTGAATCAGGCCTAAATCGGAAATATGTGAAATGGTATTTTTTGCACGGTCTTTTTTCATTGCATCTACAAAAGCATTGAAAACTCTATCACGATTCTCGAGTCTTTCCATATCAATAAAATCAACAATGATTATACCACCAAGATTTCTCAACCTGATTTGATAGGCAATTTCTTTAACAGCCTCGAGATTTGTCTTTAAGATTGTGTCTTCCAGTTCTTCTTTTCCTACAAATTTCCCGGTATTAACATCAATAACTGTCATTGCTTCGGTCTGGTCTATTACAATATATCCGCCTGATTTTAACCAGACTTTTCTTCCCAGAGCTCTTGATATATCAAACTCTATTCCGTAAGCATCAAAGATTGGTTCAGTGCCTTCGTATAATTCAATGTTTCCGAGTAATTTTTCGAAATATGTTCTTACAAAATCCTTTATTCTTTCATATTCCTCAATAGAATCAACAACAAGCCTTTTTACATCCTGTACCATCAGGTCTCTTACACTTCTAAAAACGAGGTCAAGATCGCTATAGAGAAGAGTTGGTGCTGATACCCTGTCTTTTTTCTTCTGAACGTTTTCCCACAATAAAAGAAGAAATTCAAGGTCTTTTTTGAGATCATTTTCACAAGAACCCTCACTGGCTGTTCTTATAATAAGGCCATAACCTTTTGGCTTAATTGTTTCAACTATGGTTTTTAAACGATTTCTTTCTTCTTCATCCAGAATTCTGCGTGATATACCGATATGTTCAACATTAGGCATTAGAACAAGGTATCTTCCGGGAATTGTTACATAAGAAGTTACTCTGGCACCTTTGCTGCCTATGGGGTCTTTTGAAACCTGAACAAGAATTTCCTGACCTTCCTGAATAAGATCTTCAATAGTCATTTCAGGGCGGGTTCTTTTTGTAATAATATCAAGAGAATTGACCTTTTCTTCTTCATCAAGAAACGGTGCAAATTCTTCCAGACCTGCATGAATGTCTGTTACATAGAGAAAAGCGGCTTTTTCAAGTCCAATGTCAATAAATGCTGATTGCATACCCGGTAATATTTTTACAACTCTGCCTTTGTATATATTACCCACAAGACTTGCATCCCGCTTTCTTTCAACATAAAACTCCACTACCTGACCGCCTTCAAGCAGTCCCACTCTTACTTCATCCCTTGTTACATTAATTAAGATTTCACTATCCATAATTAAACCTTACATTCAAAAAGCGGGACATGGGAAATATTCGATGGTTTTATCCATTTATTGTCCCAGCCATATAATCCTGTTCGAGTAATAGAAAGTTTTTCAAAAGGTGTATTGAATATTATAGGAAGAATTTCACCAATTCTTACCTTCCCTTCATTAAGATCCTTCAAGATTAGTGTAACATAATTGTCTTCACCAATTATCGCAGATTCAACCATTGCTCTTAAATTTATAACATATTTTTCCCTTTTTGTAACTATTTCTTTTTTATCAAGAAAATCTTTCATAGATAATATATCACCACCCGAAATTCTGTATTCATAACAGGAAATGAAACTGTTAAGAGATTGAGAGTCCAGAGGGACAGGGCTCATTTGATTTATATTTATGCCTTCGGGCAAACAGAGATTTAGCTTATCTTTATTATCATATAAATCAAAAGGAGGAAAAACTTTCATATCAAAGTACTCACTCAACCCGGAAATCCCTACCCCGAGAGGAGGGCCAAAAGAAATTTCAGGCTTGGGATTGAAACCTTTTGAATAATCGAGTTTAATGCCTGCTCTTCTAATGGCTCTATGAATAACAAAAATAAGTTCAAGGTGCGATAAATATTTAAGTACACCTGTTTTTGAAAACTCCACTCTTATTTTTACAGGATTGAAAACATGGGCTCGGGAAAAGGCAACTCCTGTAGATTCGGATATTATGCTTGAATCTTTGTTTTCTATGTTTTTTATATGACAACCCAACCCACAATTATGACAGTGTTTTTTGCAGTCAGGTGTAATTTTCTCATAAAGCGCTCTATTGTATTCTTTTATTAAGAAATTCTTTGATATGCCTGTATCAATAAAATCCCATGGCAGATTATTATCCAGGCTGTATTTTTTTGATGCATAATATCCTGCGTCTATACCTGTTGATTCCATCGCATTCTGCCACTTCTGGAAATCAAAATTTTCTGTCCAGCCATCGAGCCTGCAGCCCAATAGCCAGGCTTTTTCGATAAGTTTTGACATTTTTTCATCCCCTCGTGAAAAAGCAGCCTCAAGAAAACTCATATGAACATTATGACTCTTGATATTAAAAGACTTCTTTGACAGAGCATTTTCTATCAGTCTCTTTTTTCTTATTATCTCTTCAATCTGCTCCTGTCCATGCCATTGAAAAGGAGTATGGGGCTTTGGAATAAATGGAGAAATTCCTATGTTTATATTAACAGGTCTCCTTGAGTTCTTTCTTGCGATCTTCAGGGCTTTATATGCCATCCTGCTGATTCCATCAATATCTTCATCGGTTTCGGTAGGCAATCCTATCATGAAATAAAGTTTGAGATTTAACCAGCCTTCTTCAAAAAGTAATGAAAGAGATTTTTCATACTCCTCTTCTGAAAAATCCTTATTGATAACCCTGCGTAATCTATCTGTTCCTGCCTCAGGTGCTATCGTAAACCCGGTTTTCTTTACTGTTCTGATTTCATGCAGGATTTCACGATTTACAGCAGCGATTCTTAATGATGGTAATGATAAAGCAATATTTTTACCTGAATATCTTTTATTGAATTCTCTTAAAACTTCAATAAGACAACTGTAATCCCCTGCGCTCAGGGATGTGAAAGAAACTTCTTCATAACCAGTATTTTTAAGAGAATTTTCTGCGAGTTTAAGAACCTGTCGGGGTGAACGTTCTCTTACCGGTCTGTATATCATACCAGCCTGACAGAACCTGCAACCCATTGAACAACCTCTGGAAACTTCAATATTTACTCTGTCATGAACAATTGCTGTATACGGAACTATAGGGTTGTCCGGATAAGGAGCAGAATCAAGAGATTTAACGAAACGTCTCTTAACAAAGAAAGAGACAGGATTGTTATTAGAGAGTAAATTCTCATTTTGAAATAAGGGGATATAAATGCCTTCAATTTCGGAAAGTTTTTTAAGTAAAGATTCTTTTCTGCCATCTCCTTCTTTTTTCCAGCGGTTATAAGTATTAGTGATTTCAAGAATCGCTTCTTCACCGTCTCCGATCAAAAAAGCGTCGATAAAAGGAGATAATGGAAGCGGATTCACAGTACATGGACCGCCTGCTATTACTAAAGGATAATTCAGGGATAAACGTTCTTCGGTTTTAAAAGGTATATTGCCGAGATTCAAAATATCCAGTACAGTGGTGTAAGAAAGTTCGTATTGGAGACTAAAACCAATAATATCAAAATCCTTTAAAGGTCTTTTGGATTCGAGTGAAGAAAGTGGCAGTGAGTTTGCTTTAAGATAATTTCTGAAATCATTCCAGGGAGCAAACACACGCTCAGCAGCCGCATAAGGAATATCATTAATTATCTTATAAAGAATTCGTAAGCCGAGATGTGACATTCCGATTTCGTATATATCCGGAAAAACAAGAGCAACTTTCACAGGAGCTTCTTTGTGAATAATATTTATTTCATGGTTGATATATCTGCTTGGTTTCTGAAAAATTGATAGGTTCACTATTTAGAATACCATCTTTTTTTATGAATGGACAAGGTTAATCTAAATAATGCAGCAGACATTGCTCATAACTCATAAAAAAGGCTGAAGGCAAATTGCGTTATAGCGTTCATTGCGTTTATAGCGTTTATCAAATTTAATGCTTCGCATTGGAAGTGAGACCCGCTTTGCGGGTCTGGAATTGAGTGCCGAAAAACGGCACTGGAAGTTAGTCGCTCTGGCGACTGGAATTTATCA